>CAZRFC010000401.1:0-3991 GCA_964598975.1 uncultured Mycobacterium sp.
AGGGCGAACGGAGTGCCCGCCGCCATGCCCTGCCGGGCCCAGTCCGCCGGGGTGACGACATCGAGCACGTCGGCGTCGTCCAGCAGTGCCGACTCCCGCCCGGGCATCAGCCTTTCGGCGGCCGTCTTCAGGATCCGGTGCGCGTAGCCGTCCCCTTCGGCGGCCCAATTGATCGTGCCCACTTCGAGATTGGGGCAGGGCGCCAGGACGTAGAGTAGGTCGCGGCCGGGCGGGGCCAGGCTGCGGTCACCGGCGGTGGGCATGGTGACGAGGATGGACGGATCGCTCATCAGAACGCCCTCGCGGATGATCTCGTCGAAGGTGCGCGACCAGGCCGCGCCGAAGCTGATGTTGTGGTGCTGCAGCGCATCTCCGACCGCCGGCACCCCGACGTGCATGACAACGGCCGACGGGGCCGGCTTCAACGCCACCGGCCGCCGGGGCGACCGGCCGAGAAGCTGATAGGTCAGTGGCAGGTCGGTGGTGAGAACCACGGCGTCGCAGGCGATCCGGTCGCCGGACTCGGTGCGCACCGCGGTCACCCGGGAGCCGTTGCGCTCCAGGCCGGACACCGTGGTGCGGTAGCGGAACTGCACTCCGGCGTCGGAGGCCGCCGCCGCCAGTGCCTCCGGGACCGCCCGCATGCCGCCGCGTGGGAAGTACACACCCTCCACGGTGTCCATGTAGGCGATGACGGCGTAGGCGGCGAGGGCCTGCTGCGGCGGCACGCCGGCGTAGAGCGCCTGGAAGGTGAAGATCCGCTGCAACCGCTCGTCGGTGATGTACTTGCGGACCATACGTTCCCAGCCGCGGAACCCGCCGATCGCCGCCAGCTTGGCTAGCTTCGGGGTGACCAGCGACAGCGGGGAGGAGAAGTTCGATCCGATGAAGCCGTCGATCTCCAGGCGGTACAGCTCGCCGAGCCACTCCCGCATCCGCAGGTATCCGGCGGCGTCGGCCGGCCCGGCGAACTTCTCGATGGCCGCCGTCATCGCTGCGGCGTCGGTGTGCACATCCAGTGCGCTGCCGTCGGCGAAGGAGGCGCGGTAGGCAGGGTCGACCGGCATGAGATCGAGGTGGTCGCGCATCGAGGCGCCGACGGCGTCGAAGGCCTCCTCGATCAGGTTCGGCATGGTCAGGACCGTCGGGCCGGTGTCGATCCGGTATCCGCGGATATCGGACTGACCCATCCGGCCGCCGGGGAATCCGTAGCGTTCGACGACGGTCACCTGGCGGCCGCGGCCGGCCAGGTGCATTGCTGCGGAGAGGCCGGACAGACCGGCTCCCACCACGACGACGTGATCGGTGAATCCAGGTACGGTGCGCATCATCGGCTCCTCGGTTTCTTTCGGTCGTTCACGTTGTGCGGCGGGTGCACAGGTCAGCCATCCGGGCCAGCCGGGTCCGCACCCGGTCGTCGATCCGGATATCGGCGAAGAGGTCGAGGGCGTCGGTCACCCGTTCGGCGATCATCTCCTCGATCCACGCGGGCGCCCCGGTGGCCACGATGAGAGTGCGCCAGTGCGCGATGTCGGCGGGGCTCAGCGCCTCGGCGTTCATCAGTTCGGTGAACTGCCGCCGGACGACCGGGTCGGCCATCCGCTGGGCCGCCACCACCACACTGGTGGCCTTACGCTCGGCGAGGTCGCCACCCGCCGGCTTGCCGGTGACCTCCGGTGCGCCGAACACGCCGATCAGGTCGTCGCGAAGCTGGAACGCCTCGCCGATCAGTCCGCCGTAGCCGCCGAGGGCCTCGAGCAGGTCCTCCCGGCCGGCCATCGCCGCGCCGATCTCCAACGGACGGCGCACGGTGTAATTGCCGGACTTGCGACGGGCGACGTCGAGCACCGCGTCCAGGGTGGGCGCCGCCCCGGCGTCGTTGGCCACGTCCGCGACCTGGCCGACGGCCAGTTCGATCCGCATCGCGTCGTAGTGCGGCCAAGCCCGGTGCAGGGCCTCGGCCGGCACTCCGCTCTCCCGCATCATCTGTTCGGCCCACACCAGGCACAGATCGGAGAGCAGGATCGCCAGCGCGGCGCCGAACCGGTCGGCCGAACCGGCGAAGCCGCGCTCGCGGTGCCAGCCGGCGAAGCTGATGTGGGCGGCCGGACGGCCCCGGCGCAACGGCGAATCGTCCATGACATCGTCCTGCAGCAGCGCGAAGGCGTGCAGCATCTCCAACCCGGCCGCAGCCCGCAAGGCGGCCGCCTCGGCATCCGGGCCGGCGTCCGGTCCGCACTGCCAGCCCAGGTACATGAACGTCGAGCGCACGCACTTGCCGCCGTCGACGAACCGGGTCAGCACATCGGGCACGATGTCGACGCCGGTCCGCTGCAACTGTGGCACCGCCCGGGTGCCGACGAAGTGCGCCAGGTGCGCCAGCGCGGCCTGCCGGGTGCCGTTACGCCAGAACTCGAACTCCGCGCACGGCTCGCTCAACCAGGCCAGGGCCGCTTCCACATCCGCGTCAACGCGGGTCGCGGTGTCGGAGACACGCACGGGCCGCTCCTTCCGTCGGGCACGGTGGTCGCCGTCCGGCGCCCCCGCTGTGTCTCCCATTCATAGACGACGACGGAGGCCCGCGCCCGCCCAGAACGCCCCGCAGCGCTCATGGTCACTCACGCGTAAGGATTGGTCGACCCGCTATTGCGCGGCGGCCTGCAGGACGCCGAACTGCCCTGGGCAGTAGATGTTGATGGCCGCACCGAGGAACTGGAACGCCTGCGCCGATGTGGTGTCCCGTGGCAGGTTGCGCTGGATGAAGTGGGCCGATGCGAAGGCGTCGGCGTCGACCCCGCGGTCCAATCGCTTGCAGGCGATCTTGCCCAGCCAGGCGTTGTAGTCGCGCTGACCGTAGATGCCGAAACCGTGCAACTGGTTGGCGAAGTCGATGTCGGGATCAGCCTGCGCCGGCGCCGCCAGCGCCAACGGAAGCACCATCACAACACCCGCCACAGCCGCACGCCATCCGCCCATACCCGCAGTTTAGGGCAGATGATCGGAGACTGTTAAGTGGGCTAACATCTTGCCGGTGAGGCGCGGGGCGGACGAGATGCCGGGGGCGAGGTGACGAACCGGCACGTGGGCGCCCACCCTGCGATTCCGCGGTTCGTCCGGCTGTTCTCGGTCCCGATCCTGCTGGGCTGGCTGGCCCTCGTGGTGGTCCTCAACGTGGCGATACCCCAGTTGGAGATCGTCGGCCAGCAGCACTCGGTCTCGCTGGCACCCGACGACGCGCCCTCGCTGCAGGCGATGAAGCAGGTCGGCAAGACCTTCGAGGAGTTCGACTCGAACTCCTCGGCCATGATCGTCCTGGAGGGCGACGCCCCGCTGGGCGAGGAGGCGCACGACTACTACGACGGCCTGGTCGCCACACTGCGGGCCGACACCCGCCATGTCCAGAACGTCCAGGATTTCTGGGGTGACCCGCTCACCGCGAGCGGGGCGCAGAGCGCCGACGGCAAGGCCGCCTACGTCCAGCTGTACCTGGCGGGCAACCAGGGCGAAAGCATGGCGAACGAGTCGGTGCAGGCGGTACGCGACATCGTCGCCAACTCGCCGCCGCCACCGGGGCTGACGGTGTACGTCACCGGCCCCGTCGCGATGACCTTCGACCAGCAGCACGCCGGCGACAAGGGTGTGCACAAGATCACCGCGGTGACGCTCGTGGTGATCGTGGTGATGCTGCTGTTCGTCTACCGCTCGATCGTCACCGTCGCGCTGGTCCTGCTGATCGTCGGTGTGCAGGTCGCCGCCGGCCGGGGCGTCGTCGCGCTGCTCGGCTACTCCGGCCTGATCGGCCTGTCGACGTTCGCGGTGAACCTGCTCACCACGATGGCGATCGCGGCGGCCACCGACTACGCGATCTTCATCCTGGGCCGCTACCACGAGGCGCGGTTGGCCGGCGAGGACCCCGAGACCGCCTTCTACACCATGTATCACGGCACCGGCCACGTGATCCTGGGATCCGGGCTGACCATCGCCGGCGCCA
>CAZRFC010000402.1:0-3977 GCA_964598975.1 uncultured Mycobacterium sp.
GCCCATGCTTTATTTGATTCCGCGCCTGCGATGGCTCCCCTTGTTGTCTGCCGTCTGCGCCGTGGCGCTCGCCCTGCCGGCCGCGCCAGCCGCGGCGCAGGAAGGCGCGGCGCGCGGCGAGGTCGCTTCCGCCAAGCCCAGCGCGGCCACGCGCGGGCTCGATGCGCCGGCGCGCAAGCTGGCCGAGGCGGGCGCCACGCCCAGCACACTCGATTCCGACTACAAGATCACGCCCAGCGATTTGCTCGAGATCGAGGTGTTTGGCGTCAGCGAGCTCAAGCGCACGGTGCGCGTGAACACCAGCGGGCAGATCGCCATGCCGCTGATAGGCACGGTGACGGTGGCGGGGCTCACCCCGGCGGACGCCGAGGCGCTGATTGCGCTGCAGTACAGCGGCAAGAACTTCCTGCAAGACCCGCAGGTGTCCATCTTCGTCAAGGAATTCACCACGCAGCGCATCACGCTCGACGGCGCCTTGGTCAAACCCGGTGTCTACCCGCTCACGGGGCAGATCACCCTGCTGCGCGCCCTGGCCATGGCCGGCGGCGGTGGGCAGCTGGCGGATATGGAAAACGTCATGCTGTTTCGCATCACGCCCGAAGGCAAGAGCGAGATGGAGAAGTACGACGTGCTCAAGATCCGCAAGGGTGAGGCGCCGGACCCGATGCTGCAGAACGACGACGTGGTGGTGGTCAACCGCAACGAGTCGCGCGTGACGCTGCGCGACTCGCTCTTCCGCGACATCATCGACACGCTCAACCCCTTTGCATCGAGCTACCGCAACGCCGTAGCGCCCAACTGACTTTTGCCCGCAGGGGCCCCCTGGGCGGCCCGCCGCCCGTCTTGCACTTATTCGCGCGCCATGTCCCAAGACCCCAACACCCCCGAGCCCGACCACCTGCCCCCCGCGCCGCGCGGCCCGGCGCCCACGCACGCGCTGCAGTTGCGCGGCAACCATGCGCTGGGCATGCCGATGCCCCAGGCGCCCGCCCAGGTGGAGGAGGACGACGACACCATCGACCTGCGCGACCTGTGGCGCATGGTGGTCAAGCACAAGGGGCTGCTGGTGTCGGTGGCCATTGGCGGGCTGCTGGTGGCCTTGCTGCTGAGCTTCATCAAAACGCCGCTCTACCTGGCCACCACCACGGTGCAGGTCGACAAGCGCGCCGCGCGCGTGGTGCAGTTCGGCCAGGAGGCGGACGCCAACCAGGATGTGGACGACCGCACCGCCATGGGCACACAGCTGGAGCTGCTCAAGAGCCGCGTGCTGGCCGAGCGCGTGATCGACGAGTTGCGGCTCGACCGCCAGGGCCTGCCCATGCCCGTCGCCGCCGGGCCGGAGGGCGAAGCGGCGCCTGCGGGCACCGAGGGCGAGCCGGATGCGGGGCAAGAGGCCACCGGCTGGCGGGCCATGATGGGCAACCTGCTGGGCCGCATCAAGGACAGCTACGGCAAGATCCGCGAGCCGGCGTCGAACAGCGCGGAGCGCCTGAACCGCGATGAAGTCATCTAGGCCTTCCAGGTATCCGTCTAGGTCGAGCAGGTGCGCAATTCGCGCTTGCTCAAGGTGGAGGTGGAAATCGCCAGCCCACAACTGGCGGCGCGCATTGCCAACAGCGTGACCGACGGGTTCATCGCGCTCAACCTGGAGCGGCGCATGGATTCGTCATCCTACGCCAAAACCTTCCTGGAGACGCAGCTCGGGCTGACCAAGGCCAAGCTGGAAGAATCGGAACGCAAGCTCAACGACTACGCGCGCAGCAAGAACATCCTCACGCTGGACGAAAAGACCAACGTGCTGAACCAGACCTTCACCGAGTATTCGACGGCGCTGACCAAGGCCGAGCAGGAGGTGATCAAGGCCGAATCGGACTACGAGGCCATCAAGACGGCGCCAAACACCGCGCGCCAGGTGCTGGAGAGCGTGACCATTCAAAACTACAAGGACCAGCTGAGCAAGCTGGACCAAACCTACCAGGAGGCCGCCAAGGTTTTCAAGGAAGATTTCCCCCGGATGAAGCAGTTGCGTGCGCAAATGGACGAGCTGCAGGGCAAGATCCAGGCCGAGGTGCAGAGCATTCTGGCATCGGTGCGCAACCAGGCACAAACCGCCAAGCGGCAAGAGAACCTGATCCGCAGCCGGCTGCAGCAGACCCGCGCCGAGATCATGTCGGCGCAGGACCGCAGCGTGGACTTCAACCTGCTCAAGCGCGAGGTGGACACGAACCGCGAGCTCTACAACGGTTTGCTGCAGCAGGTGAAGGAAGTCGGCGTGGCCGGCGGGGTGGAGACCAACAACATCCAGGTGGTGGACAAGGCCGAGGTGCCGCTCTTCCCCTACAAGCCCAAGCTGGCGCTGAACGCCGCCATCGGCCTGCTGGCCGGCATCGTGCTGGGCCTGGGCATCGTGTTCCTGATGGAATCCATGGACGACTCCATCAAATTCGCCGACGAGGTGGAAAAGCTGCTCCAGGTGCCTCTGCTGGGCGTGATTCCGAAGGTGAAGGAAAAGACCACCAACCTGGCCAGCCTGGCGCTCTTGGTGCACGAGGACCCGCGCGGGCAGATGGCCGAGGCCTACCGCTCGGTGCGCACGGCGCTGCAGTTCTCCACGGCCGACGGCGCGCCGCGCCGTCTGGTGCTCACCAGCACGACCAAGAACGAAGGCAAGTCGACCACTGCGCTGGCGCTGGCCATCAACTTCGCCCAGATGGGCGCCAAGGTGGTGCTGATCGACGCCGACATGCGCAACCCCTCGGTGCACAAGTACCTGAACCTGCCCAACACCGCCGGCCTGTCCAACTACCTCTCGGGCCACGGCAAGCCGGGCGAGATCACGCGCATGAGCGCCATCGACAACCTGATGGTCATCACCGCGGGACCGATTCCGCCCAGTCCGGTGGACCTGCTGACGGGGGCGCGCCTGGGCGAGCTGATGGACCTGCTCGAAGTGCGCGGCGCGCAGTACATCATCTTCGACGGCCCGCCGGTGCTGGGGCTGGCCGATGCCATCGTGCTCGGCAACCAGGTGCATTCCGTGCTGTTCGTCGCCCAGGCCAGCCAGACGCGCAAGAGCCACATCAAGGACGCCTTCCGGCGCCTGCGCATGGCCGGCGTCGTGCCCTGCGGCGTGGTGCTGACCAAGACCACGGCGCAGAACACCGCCTACTACACCTACGACAACTACTACGGCTACGGCGTGGATACGCCGCCCAAGCCGGGGCCGGCCGCCGGAGGCCGCACCGAACCCTCGCTGACGACGGCCTAACCCGCCATGCCGAAGAACGCCCTGGCCCAGGTGCTGCTGGATTTCGGCCGCACGCCCGGCCGCTACGCGCTGCGCCTGCGCGAGCCGCGCGAGCTGTACGCGCAGCTCGACATGCTGGCGCTGTGGGCGCAGGGGCGCGTGCCGGAGGAGCTGCAGGCCCAGGCGCAGGAATTGGCGGCCGCCGCCGTGCTGTTCATCCAGCGCGCCTGTTTCGCCCCGGAGAACAACCACTACCAGGTACTGGGCCTGACCCCCGGCCCGGTGGATGCCGAGCAGCTGCGCACGCGCTACCGCTCGCTGATCCGCCTGACGCACCCCGACATGGGCGTGCAAGGCCTGCCCAGCAGCGCCGCCGGCATGGTGAACCGTGCCCAGGAGGTGCTGGCGAACCCCGAATTGCGCGAGCGCTACGACCAGCAGCTCGAAGGCAGCCCGCGCCCAAGCTGGCAGGGCGTGCCCCCCCCACCGGCCCCCGCCCCCAGCGCGGACGATGTGCGCCGCATGCAGCGCACCCGGCTGGACAGCCCCCACCACACCAGCCTGGCCGAACGCTGGCGCGCGCTCTGGGCCCGCTACCCGACGCAGGCGCGCCTGCCGAGTTTGGCGGCTTGGATGGCGGCACGGGTGCCCGCGGGGCCGGAGCCGATGATGCCCAGGCCGTAGCGGTTCATGTCTGCGTCCGGTCGGGCGATGGATCAGAGGGATCGGC
>CAZRFC010000403.1:0-3972 GCA_964598975.1 uncultured Mycobacterium sp.
ACCGTAGTGGTGTTGGTGGGCGGGATCATCCTGTGGCGGTTCTTCGGCCACTCCCTTTCCCGGCGTTCCAGCGATGCCGCCCAGCAATGCTTACAGGGAACTGCAACAGTGGCGGTTGTCGCCGACCCCTCGATCGCAGGCCCCATTACCGCCTTCGCCGATTCCTTCGACGCCGAAGCCAGCCCGGTCGGCGACAAATGTGTGGATGTCGTTGTCACACAGGCTGACTCGGAAGCCGTCCTCAAGGGACTGACCGGTACGTGGCCGGCCGAACTCGGCGAACGCCCCGCGCTCTGGTTGCCAGCGAGCTCGGTGCAGTCCGCACGACTGCAGTCCGCCGCCGGAAAACAGGTGGTCAGCGACGCACGGCCCCTGGTCACCTCGCCGGTGATTCTGGCGGTGCGTCCCGACCTGAAGGAGGCCCTGGGCCAGGAGGGCTGGCCAGCGCTGCCCGGGCTGCAGAACGACCCGGCCGCCCTCGACGCCCGCGACCTCGCGGGGTGGGGTCCGCTGCGCCTTGCCCTGCCCACGGTCGGCTCGGCCGACGCCGCTTTCCTGGCCACCGAAGCCGTCGCGGCTACCTCTGCTCCGCCGAACACCCCGCCCACCGCGGGCATTCCGGCGGCGAGCGCACTGCTGGCCGGTCAGCCGCGGCTGCCGGACAACACTCTCGATGCTGCCTGGGCCGCGCTGACCGCACCGGGACTGCCGGCCAACGGCGGGGTCCATGCCGTGGCCATGACCGAGCAGCAGCTTTACGCCCGATCCACCGATATGCCGAACGCCGCCGGCACCGTCGCGGAGTGGATGCCCAGCGGGCCCGCGGCAGTGGCCGACTACCCGACGGTCCTGCTCGCCGGCCCCTGGCTGGTCGAGGAACAGGTCGCCGGGGCCAGCGAATTCGCTCGGTTCCTCGGTAAGGACGACCAGTTGGCCGAGCTCGCCAAAGCGGGCTTCCGCGCCGAGGGCGTTCGCCCGAAGAGCAATGACGTCGTCGATTTCCCGCCGATGGCCGCCGCACACACCACCGCCGACGACGCGATGCGGGCCGCGATCGCCGGCCTTGTAAGCCCGTCACCCGGCGGCACGACCACCGTGGTGCTCAACGAAGGCCTCACCGGTGACGAGGGCGGTAGATCGCGGCTGGCCAACGTCACCGCCGCACTGCGTGACCGGATCAACGCACTGCCGCCCAATGCCGCTGTGGGACTGTGGACATTCAACAAGATCGACAGCGCCGTGGCCGTGACCACCGGTGCACTGTCCGAGCCGGTCGGTCCCGGACCCCGCTCGGCCGCAATCACCGGTGTGCTGGACAACACCTCCCCGACCAGTGGCGGCGGCGTCTCGTTCACGACGCTTCGCGAGGCATACCGCGAAGCCGTGGCCAATTACATCCCCGGACAGCGGAATTCGGTACTGGTGATCACCCAGGGGCCGCACACCGATCAGAGCCTGGACGGTGCCGGCCTGCAGGACGTGATCAAGGGACTCCAAGATCCGCAGCGGCCGGTTGCGATCAACGTGATCGACTTCAGCGGCGACCCGGATCGGCCCACTTGGGAGGCGGTGGCGACGCTTTCCGGCGGCAGATACCAGGAGGTCGCGAACTCTGACTCCCCCGATCTGGTGGGAGCTATCGCACAGCTGATGTCCTGAACTCAGCGGTCCTGCAGCAACCACTTTGCGGCCGCGGCGAATTCGTGCGGCACCTCGATCTGCGGGTAGTGGCCGACATCAGGCATTTCGATGACCTCTGCGGCAGGCCGCAGTTCCCGCAGCCCGGCCAGCACCGACATGGTGGCCACCGGATCGCTTCTGCCCCAGAGGAAGTTCAGGGGTTTGGGCCAGTCCCGTACGGCGCCGTGCCAGCGCGGGGCGAACTCCACCCGCTCACCAAGATAGGCGCTGAGTAGGTGCAGGATTCGTCGGCCGTCGTGGTATCCAAGCAGCGCCCACTGCGCGGCGGCCTCCTCGACGGAGAGCGGATGCTGCGGGCTGAACAGTTTGGCGAAGCCTCTCCTGAATCCACGCTTGTTGGTCAGTCGGGCCGCCAGGGGGCCCAGCGGCCCCCGCAGGATCTTCTGGATGGGACGTAGGCTGGCGCGCTCCAGAATGACGCTGCCGTTGGTCAGCAGCGTCTTCTGGAGATCGAAGGACAGCGATCCGGTGAGGTCACGGGCCAGCAGTTCGGTGGCCACCGAGGTGCCCATGTCGTGGGCGATGAGAAATACCGGGCCGACGCCTTCGGCAGCAACCACCCGTTCGACGATATCGGCCTGCTCCAGCAGGCTGTAGCGGTGCGGCCTGGGCTTGTCGGAGAGTCCGAAGCCGAGGAAGTCCAGGGTGAGCCAGCCCTGATCGCCGAACCGGTCGGTGACCTCGCGGAAATCGTAAGAACTCGAGGGGAATCCGTGCAGCAGCAGGACGGTCGGCCCGTTCCCGCGAGCCGAACGGACGAACACCGACCCGGAGGGCGTGGACAGCATCCGGCCGCCGTCACGCCATTGCCGAACCGACTCGGGCAGGTTCATCAGTTGTGGGCGAAGGCTTCGACCGGCGGGCACGAGCACACGAGGTTGCGGTCGCCGTAGGCGCCGTCGATCCGGCGCACCGGCGGCCACACCTTGGGCCGACAGCCCTTGCCCAGTGGGTAGGCCGCCTGCTCGCGGGTGTAGGGGTGACTCCACTGCTCGGTCAGCAGGCATTCGGCGGTATGCGGGGCGTTGCGCAACGGGTTGTCATCAACGGGCCAGAGTCCGGCCGCAACTTTGTCGATCTCGGCGCGGATCGCGATCATGGCATCGCAGAAGGCGTCCACCTCAGCCAGGCTCTCGCTCTCGGTGGGTTCCACCATCAGCGTTCCGGCCACCGGGAAACTCATGGTCGGCGCGTGGAAACCGTAGTCTGCCAGTCGTTTCGCCACATCGTCGACGGTCACACCGGTTGCTTTGGTGATCGGCCGCAGGTCCAGGATGCACTCATGCGCGACCATGCCGTTCTCGCCGGTGTAGAGCACCGGGTAGTACTCGTCGAGACGGCGGGCGATGTAGTTCGCCGAGGCGATCGCCGCCAGGGAGGCCTTGCGCAAGCCGTCGGCGCCCATCATTCGGATGTAAGCCCACGTGATCGGCAGGATGGATGCCGACCCGTACGGCGCCGCCGACACCGGGGCACCCTGGGGCAGTTCGGGAGCCAACGGGTGGCCCGGCAGGTGCGGCGCCAGGTGCGCCCGGACCGCGACCGGTCCGACGCCCGGGCCGCCGCCGCCGTGCGGAATGCAGAAGGTCTTGTGCAGGTTCAGGTGGCTCACGTCGCCGCCGAACTTGCCGGGCCGCGCCAGACCGACGAGCGCGTTGAGATTGGCGCCGTCGACGTAAACCTGGCCACCGGCATCGTGGACCGCGGCGCAGATCTCGGCGATGTCATGCTCGTAGACGCCGTGGGTGGACGGGTAGGTGATCATCAGCGCCGCTAGCGAATCCGCGTACTGATCGACCTTCGCCCGCAGTTCGTCGAGGTCTACGTCGCCGTTCTCCCGGCAGCCCACCACCACCACCCGCATGCCGACCATGGCGGCCGAGGCGGCGTTGGTGCCGTGTGCGCTGGAGGGGATCAGGCAGACGTCGCGGTGGGACTCCCCCCGTTCGGCGTGGTAGGCGTGGATCGCCAGCAGTCCGGCGTACTCGCCCTGCGAGCCGGCGTTGGGCTGCAGCGAGATCGCGTCGTACCCGGTGATACCGGTCAGCCACTGGTGCAGATCGGCGATCAACCGTCGCAGACCCGATGCGTCGTCGGCCGGAGCGAACGGGTGCTGCCGGCCGAACTCCGGCCAGGTGACGGCCTCCATCTCGGCGGCCGCGTTGAGTTTCATCGTGCACGAGCCGAGTGGGATCATCGTCCGGTCCAGCGCCAGGTCCTTGTCGGCCAGCGACCGCAGGTATCGCATCATCGCGGTCTCGGTGCGGTACC
>CAZRFC010000404.1:0-3963 GCA_964598975.1 uncultured Mycobacterium sp.
TGGTCATACTGGAAAGGCTGGCTGGGCTGGCACGTCTTCGCACCATTAGCGCGTCAGTTTAACGTCATGACCGGCATGGGGCGCTTGTCGATTGTGCATCGTCACGCTGATGGCACGATTACCGATTACGGCGTTGTGTCATACAACGTTATCACGTCGGCGGGCGTGGCCTTTCTCGTTGACGATTGGGACGATGACACCACTGATATTACGACAATGGCCTATCATGGTTGCGGCACTGGCAGCACTGCCGAGAATGTCAGCGATACCGCGCTGGTGACGGAATCCACTACCGCGCTGAATCCTGACAGCACCCGCGCCACCGGCACGGCCACGCAGCCGAGCGCCAATGTGCTGCAATCCGTCGGTACACTCACGTTTGACGCCAGCGCGGCGGTTGTTGAGCATGGGCTATTCAGCCAGGCGGCAACCGGCGGCGGCACGCTGTGGGATCGCAGCGTATTTCCAGCGATTAACGTGGAATCGGGTGACAGCATCACATTCACATACCAATGCACATTGACAGCTGGCAGCTAATCGGGCTGGCGGTGTTGTTCATGGTCGGGGGCATCGGGTTAGGCGCAGGCTTCATCCTGGGGATGGTCTGCGTCGATCCCCCCCCTTTTTTTTTATGCAGTGGAACAGGGATAGCTGATAATGGCATTTATTGAGCGCGTCGCTGATCGCCAACTGAATAGTGTCGCGTTTGAGGACGAGGCGAACCCGATACTGCACCGGCTTGTTGCCTCGCCCGTTCCTTTGCATTACCTGGATGACGGCGGGAATTTTCAGCGGATTGATATGTCGCCCGTCAGAATCAACCCTGGCGACTGGGCGCGATATCCGAATTTTGACGGATGGCTGGTTTCACAGAATGGCTGGCTGTACGGTCTTGGCACGGATGGCTACGTCTACTTCGGCGGGAGGCGCGGCGAGCATTATGTGCGCTTCCGCCTGCGCGAGATCGGCTATGTGCGCACCGCGACCGGCGCATTCACACCGATCTCCGGTCTGCCGGATTACAACACGGCCAACCTGAGCGCCAAGCAAACGCAGACCGTCATTGAGGGCGAAACCTACATAGTAGGGACAACCGCCGAATGGCGCAGTTTGAACACCACGCCAGGGGGCGGTGAATTGTACCTTCGCTTCAAAGCGCGGGGCGACGGACTGAAATCCGAGTATGTCATTACCCAAGCAGCGCGGGAATGGATTGTCGCCAACCGCCCACCATTGTTCTACGGCATTCCGGCAGCACAGGCATATCTCGCGTTTCGGTTCGATATTGATTGGTCTGACATCCCGCAAAAGCTGATTAACAGCGTGCTGCAAGGCGACACCTTTAACGACGCAGCGGGCGGGATTGAACTGCGAAACGCACTCGATGAGTTACTGGCGTTCATGCCGGTAGGCTATGCCACCGCAGGGGCGGGGTTTCCGGGGCGGCAGTCGGTTACGCTGAGGAAACAGTTTTCCGGCAATCTGATGGTCATGGGTGCATCGGTAGCCGCGCTGAATGAACTCCCGGCTGGTGATCTGGTGTTTGACCCGACCATTACGCCACACGTCGCGGCGGGCGGGGACAACTGGGCATGGATCACATCCGCTGATTTCAGCAACAGCGATACTGAGTTCGCATACGGGTATTACAGCCCATACCTCGTCCATAACGGGTATCGCTTCACCAATATCACAGTCCCAGCAGGCTCAACCGTCACAGCCTGTTATGCGACACTGGTGGCCGCGCAGACACTCAGTAATACAGTATCGGCTGTCCAAGTACATTTTGTTGACGCAGATAACCCGACTGCGGCGACAACCTACACCAACGCGGAAGCGCAGCCACGAACAACGGCCTATGCGACCTGGACGCCGGGGGCGCAAACCGCCGGCACAGGGTACAACACACCTAGCCTGGTGACTCCCGCGCAAGCGGTTTTTAACCGTGCGGGGTGGGCGAGCGGGCAGGCGGTCATTGTCGTAATTCGCGCAGTGACAGCAACCAACAACTATCGTGTAGCCGCGACCTACCAGCACGCGACGTACACCGAGCCGATTTTGACGATCACGTACACCCCGACGGCCACCAACTACCCGCAGAGCGTGAGCGGCGCGCTCACCCCTACCGGGGCAGCTGTGAAGCTGACCGTCAAAAGCGCGGTGGGTAGTATTGCGCCGTCGGGCGTCCTGTCTCGTTTGGCTGGCAAGGCGCTGACCGGGGCAGTCACACCTGCCGGCGCATTGTCTGCGATCACGGTCGCGCTGAAAACCATCACTGGGGCGCTTACGCCGTCGGGCACACTCAGCAGGGATACCGGCAAAACGCTAGCCGGAGCCGCCACACCTGCCGGGGCGCTCATCAAACACACCGCCCGCGCTTTGGTTGGGGCGCTGACGCCTTCTGGTGCGCTGACTGCCGCCCGCGCCGCCTATCAATCCATATCGGGCACACTTGCGCCCGTCGGGACGTTGGCACGGGCAACCAGCACAGCCCTGAGTGGTGCTCTGACGCCAACCGGCGCGCTTATCAAAAACGCCGCCAAATCGTTAGTCGGGGCGCTCGTGCCAGCTGGGACGGTGGCGACCATTAAGGCGGTGAACGTGGCATTGTCGGGCGCACTCGCTCCCGTTGGCACATTGGCGCGGTCAACCGGAAAGACATTAGCCGGGGCATTCACCCCGGCAGGGGCGCTGGTCAGGAATACGGCCAAAGCATTAGCGGGCGCGTTCACGCCAACCGGGTCATTGTCTGCCGTCCGCACGTTCTTCCAAAGCGTATTCGGCACGCTTGCGCCTTCCGGCATAGTAGCGAAGTCAATCGGTAAACAGCTTTCTGGCGTACTCGCGCCCGTTGGTAGTATCATCAAACGCATCTACCGGACATTGGCCGGACTGCTGACGCCGGGCGGCGCGGTATCTCCTGACCTGGGCGGCGATCCGATCACCAGCCTGGACACGGCCTATCTGCTACCGCAGGGCTACAGCTACAGTCAACTACCGCAGGGCTTCGGGCTGGTCGAATGGGCGGCAGGCGTCGGGTATTATCAACTCGCACAAAACAGCAGCTATCGCCAATTGCCGCAGGGCTTTGGTTATTACGAGGTGTAACAATGGCACTGGTTTTAAGAACAACCCCGGAGCGCGTCGTCTATGTCGGATTCAAACGTAAGGACGGCGTGGTCTGTACGAATGACCTGGCAAGCGGTGAGGAGTTTACCGGCACGGTAACGGTGACAATTGAAGGCGGGGCGGGAGTGTCCCTTGTCGCCGCCAGCGCTGCTATTTTGACAACGAACGCCACTAATGATACGATTGGGGCGATGTTTGAGGCAACCGCCGCCGGACAATGGACGATCACATTTACATGCGAAACTACTACTGGAGAGGTCAAGGGCGGCTTTGTCATCTGGAATGTGCAGGCCGTGCCGACAAGTTAAGGCATATAGGAACGTAAGGCAACGGGGAATATGGGTAGACGGAACAAACACGAGTTAGAGAGCGACCAATGGGCAGCCTATGAATATCATCTGGACGGATGGACATATCGCCAGATTGGTGAACACATGGGCGTTTCGTCTAGCATGGCCTATCGTTACGTGCAGGGCGCTTTTGAGAAGCTGGCACAGGAACAACCCGAAAAGAGGGAAAATATACGCCGCGCTGAATTGCAACGCTGTGATCTGTTGTTAAAGGGTTTATCCCCTATGGTGCATGTTGGCAACGTTGGCGCGGTGACAGCTTACCTTAAAGTGATGGAGCGCCGGGCTAAGCTATTGGGGCTGGATGCGCCCGCTAAGTCTGAGGTTGAAATCAAGGACTGGCGCACCGACGCCATTCGTGCTATTCAGGACGGCAAGCTGGGCTATGATGACCTGCTGGAATTGTTCGGAGATGAGGCGCTGGCAACCAGTCTGTTAGCCGAAGCGAACACGGATATTTGACACGGGAAAAGCAAATCCATAC
>CAZRFC010000405.1:0-3941 GCA_964598975.1 uncultured Mycobacterium sp.
GGTCGACGAGGATGCCGGGGGAGCGGGTGGCACGGTCGAGGACCTCTGCGCCATGGTGGAGGAAGCGGCCTGGGCGCTGATACCGGGTCCGGTCGCAAGCAGTGCGCTGGCCACTCTGGTCGTAACGGATGCCGCAGTCTTGGAGGCGATTTCGACCGGAAATCTCACCGCGGGCTTCGCCCTCGACGGTGACCTTCACGAGACCGCCGGGCGGATCTCGGGCTCGACCCATTACACCGTTGGTGCCGATGGATCCGGCGTGCTGCTACTCCCGGTGGGCGATCACGTCGTGATGGTCGACTCCACCGATGTGTCGGTCACCGTCGAGCAGTTGGCGGCGACCGACTTCTCTCGACCGCTGGCCCGGGTGTCCCTACAGGAGACGCCGGCCACCCGGCTCAACGTGAGCCGCCGCCGGTTCGACGATCTGGCCGCCACCGTGCTGGCCGCGGAAGCCGCCGGGGTCGCGCGCTGGGCACTTGAGACTGCCGCCGAGTATGCGAAGGTGCGGGAACAGTTCGGCAAGCCGATCGGTAGCTTCCAGGCGGTCAAACATCTGTGCGCAGAGATGCTGCTGCGTTCCCAGCAGATCGGCGTGGCCGCCGGTGACGCCGCGGTCGCCGCCGCCGGCGATGACGACGACCAGTTGTCCATCGCGGCCGCCGTCGCCGCGGCGGCCGGAATCGCCGCCGCCAAGGGCAACGTCAAAGACTGCATCCAGGTGCTGGGTGGTATCGGCATCACCTGGGAGCACGATGCGCACCTCTATCTGCGGCGGGCTTACGGTATCGCCCGGCTCATGGGCGGTGAGGCCAGATGGCTCCGGCGGGTGGTGGGGTTGACCGTCGGCGGGGTGCGACGCGATCTGCACATCGATCTGGACTCGGTGGCTCACCTTCGTCCTGAGATCAGCGCGACGGTGGCGAAGGTGGCCGCGCTTCCGACGGCCGAGCGTCAAACCGCGCTGGCCGACTCCGGTCTACTTGCGCCGCATTGGCCCAAGCCGCACGGCCGCGACGCCTCACCGGCCGAGCAACTGCTCATCGACGCCGAACTCGCCGCCGCCGGTGTCACGCGTCCCGACCTGGTCATCGGATGGTGGGCGGTCCCCACCATCCTCGAGGCGGGTACGGCCGATCAGATCGCACAATTCGTTCCGGCCACCCTGCGGGGTGAGATCGTCTGGTGCCAGCTGTTCAGCGAGCCGGAGGCCGGATCGGATCTGGCATCGCTGCGAACGAAGGCCGTCCGTGCGGAGGGCGGTTGGACGTTGAACGGTCAAAAGGTGTGGACCTCGGCGGCGCACAAAGCGGACTGGGGGGTGTGTCTGGCCAGAACGGACCCGGACGCTGCGAAGCACAGAGGCATCACCTATTTTCTTGTCGACATGCGCTCGCCCGGGATCATGATCCGGCCGTTGCGGGAGATCACCGGCGACGAACTTTTCAACGAGGTGTTCTTCGACGACGTTTTCGTGCCTGACGAGATGGTGGTCGGTGCGGTCAACGATGGCTGGCGACTTGCCCGTAGCACTTTGGCCAGCGAGCGGGTCGCGATGGCGCACGGCACCGCACTCGGTAACCCGATGGAGCAGATGCTGCGCAGCCTCACCGAGGAGGAGTTGGATCCGGCGTTGGCCGATCGGCTGGGCGGTTTACTGCTGGCCGCGCAAGTCGGATCACTGCTGGACCACCGCATCGCGCAGCAGGCCGTCGGTGGTCGGGACACCGGTGCCGAAGCCAGTGCCCGCAAGCTGATCGGGGTTCGCTACCGGCAGGCGCTGGAGGAGTTCCGGATGGAGTACTCGCCGGGCGGCGGCATCGTCGACAACGACGCGGTGCAGAGTTTCCTGAACACCCGTTGTCTGTCGATCGCTGGCGGAACCGAACAGATCCTGCTCACCATGGCCGCCGAACGCCTTTTGGGTCTCCCGCGTTAGTCAGCCTGATGGCGGCATCGTTCTGGTGGTCTTCTCGCGATGTCGCCACTGGGCCGCGGCAGCGAGGGCGAAGCCGGCAAAGCCGGTATAACCGCCGAACCAGGCGAAGAGATGAAGGACGACGATCCTTCCGCTGATAATCCCCAGCCCGACAACCAGTACGCACCCAAGAGAGGCGATTGCCGCCGAGGCGAGCATCAGATTCCCCATCACCGAACGCGGATCGTCGCGTAGCAGGAAAAGCCCGTAGCCGACGAAGCCGCCCAGCGCCCCCGCCGACCCGAACGTGGCGTACCAGTAGAGCGAAAGCGCAGCGTCGGGGGTGGCGAGGTATAGATGAGGGGCTGAGTAGGTAAGGGGTAGCGAGCTGAGCAGGAACGACGTGACCATGACTGCGGCTGATCCAAGCGCCACCGGAGCAATCCGGGTTCGCATGAAGGGGCCGAATTCGTCCGCGGGTAGCAGTCGTACGTAGACCGATGCGATGCTCGCCACCACGCCTGCGAGGTAGCAGAGGTGAGCCAGCAGCATCAAGCCGTAGTAGCGGCCGGTAAGCGGAACCGATGCAGTGGCGCAGATCGACCATGGGGCGTCCAGCAGTGCGCCCATCCCGAACAGGGCAACCGCTGCGGTGGTGCCGCCATCGAAGCGGGAATTGAAGGTCGCCCGGCGGGTCCAAGTCGACCAAGCTGCCACGGCGAACACCGCAAGACTCGTGAACCGAACTAGCGCAAGCTCGTCGGGCGCCAGCACCGTCCCCTCCGTGCACGTAACCTTGGCCGCCGCGCGACCCCCGAACTATCGAAACACATCAGGGGAGGGCGGTTACCGTCATCGCCTAGTCGTAGCTGACCTCGACCGAGTCGGACTTCGGTCGCGACTGACAGGCCAGGATCAAGCCCTCCTCGAGATCGTCGGGCTCGAGAACATCATTGGTTTCCATCTCCACCTCACCGCTGACCAGCGTGGTGGCGCAAGCCCCGCAGTGGCCCTCCCGGCAGGAGTATGGGGCCTCGATCCCCTCGTCGAGCAGCACGTCGAGCAACTTCTCGCCGCGGGGCCACGACACGGAGTGGGTCTGCCCGTCCAGGTGCACCACAGCGGTCGCCGGGTTGTCGGTGGTGGTCACGGAACGTTCGATCCTTCCGGCTAACTAGAACGCGTTACAGAAATGACAATATGGTGAACTACCAGGCAATGGTTCCTGCCGCTCGACACAAATCGTAACGTGTTCTAGTCTGAAGTGCAGTTACGCACGCTCCGGAGGTATGCAGTGACGTCCATTCAACAGCGCGATGCGCAGACGGTTCTCGCCGCCATCGACGAACTGCTGCCGAGGCTGCGGGAACGTGCACCCGAGGCCGAGCAACTTCGCCGACTGCCCGACGCCAATATCGCCGACCTCGATGAGGCCGGTTTCTTCAAGCTGCTCCAGCCAGAGCAGTGGGGCGGCCTGCAGTGTGATCCGACCCTGTTCTTCGAGGCGGTCCGCCGGATCGCCAGCGCCTGTGGTTCGACAGGCTGGGCGGGCGGCATCCTCGGCGTACACAACTGGCACCTGGCCCAGTTTGATCAGCAGGCCCAAGATGACGTCTGGGGTGAGGACGCGAGCGTGCGGGTGTCTTCCTCGTACGCGCCGATGGGCGCGGGAGTCGTGGTCGACGGCGGCTACCTCGTCAACGGCACCTGGCTGTGGTCGTCGGGCTGTGACCACGCAACGTGGACCTTCGTCGGCGGTCCGGTGATCAAGGACGGCCGCCCGGTCGATTTCGGCAGCTTCCTGATGCCGCTTGGCGACTACCAGATCCGCGACGACTGGAACGTCGTCGGACTCAAGGCCACCGGCAGCAACACGTTGATCGTCAAAGACGTCTTCGTTCCCCGGCACCGCTTTCTGTCGTATGGCGCCATGAACGACGGCTCTGCCGGTGGACTGAAGACCAACACCGCCGCGGTCTACCGGATGCCCTGGGGCACAATGCATCCCACCACCATCTCCACG
>CAZRFC010000406.1:0-3940 GCA_964598975.1 uncultured Mycobacterium sp.
CGGCGCTGTCGGTGCGGGAGTTGGGCGCGGCGCTGGGCGTGTCGCACGAGACGGCACGGCGGGCGCTGCACGCTGTCAAATCGTCAAATTGACAAATTGACAGGACGAATTATGCGAAAATCTCAAATTGGGTATTGACAAACTGACAATAGTCAGTTATACTAATATCATAGTTGAGTAACGCATAGCACGCAGGAGCACGACGATGACATACACGAACGAGCGCGAAGCACTGAGCGCACTGAACGCACTGAACACTCTGGAAGCCCAGCGCGCCGCACTGTCGGCGGCGGGCAGCGACACCACCGCAGTACTGGCGGAGGCCAGCGAGATCGAGGCCGGGCTGGAAGTGTGGCGCGAATACTGGGCCATCGAGGAGGCAGACCTCGACGGGGACGATCCCGAAAACTGGGACGACCCCGATCTGTACTGGCAATGGCGGGCGGCGCAGGTCCGCCCCGGCCACTACTACCAGTACACAATACCGGAGGCGGTCGGCTATTGCACGGAGTTGGAGGCGTATCGGTGTATTGCGACCCTGCGGAGGGACGGGTTTTACACCGAGAGTGAGCCGACGCCGGAGTACGGGCAGGACGAGGCCGAGGACGAGGCCGAGCCGATGACCTTCGCCGAGGCGCTCGCCGAGATGTTCGACGAACTGGACATCGAGGACATTTACCACGAGCATGCAGATTGTAATCTGGTATGGGGCGATACCACATCGGAGACGCGGCAGGAGATTGAGGCGCAGTTGCAGGCGCGCGATGCCGAGCAGGCCGCGCTCGACGAGGTGATCACCATCGCCGAGGCGTGCGACACCTACAGCCTGACCCGTCAGACGGTGCAGCATGCATGCGCCACAGGCCAGTTGATCGCCAAAAAGTCGGGCACCACGTGGCTCATCAGCGCCGCCAGCGCCGCCCGCCGCTGGGGCCGCCGCCTGACCATCATCCTGAGCATCGTGGGCGTCACGCTGGCATGGGCGATCTGGTGGGGCATCGCGTAACGCCTCACGCCTACAACCGCATAGCTACGAGCAGCCCCCGGCCGCGCGCCGGGGGTTTTGCTTGTTGACAATATGCGCTATTCGGGTTTATAATGAGGGTATGATTAGCGAACACGGAGGCATTGCGATGGAACCTACATTGATTCGCAGCAGCGGCGTAGCGCACGGGCGCGCGCTGCACATCGAGGTCGAGCTGTGGCCGGGCGGCATAGCCCGGCTGCACGGTGAGGGCGAGTTGCCCTCCGAGTTCCTCAGCGTCGATGAAATCGCGCTGGCGGCGGCGGATTGGGCCGCGCGCAACGGCATCCCGCACGCCAGCGCGCGCTTCACCGGGCGCGACATGGCCGGCGCGGCGCGCTGGTTTGCCGTCACGACGGCGGGCGCGCTGTGTGTGGTCGAAACCGACCGCGAGCAGGTGTTTGTGCGGCGCGATTGGGGCTATGCCCGCCGCGTCATCATGGACTGGCTGGCGATCAACCGCATCCGCGAATATACGAAGGAGCAGGAATAAATCATGGACAACGCAACGCTGGAAACGATCCGCGCGCTGGTCGCGCCTGATAAAATCTGGATGAGCATCGAGGTCACCGGGCAGAGTGCGCAGTATCAGCCCGTCAAAATCAGCGCGGGCGCATCGGTGACGCTGCCCCCGGAGTTGGCGGGCGACGCCGCCGCCGTCGCGGCAACGCAGGCCGCGATCTACGACGCGCTGCGTGAGCAGATCGCGGCGCAGGTTGAGGACATGATCGCGCTCGTGCGAGGCGGCGCGGCATACGACAGCCCCGCCCCCGCGCCGCAGCAGCAGCACGCGCGGCAGGCTGCGCCCGCGCCCGTCGCGCCCGGTGAGCGCCAGTTTGTGCCCTTCTTGGGCCGCGAGGCGCAGCCGGGGCAGTGGACGGTCGAGACGGCGCATGAGTTTGACCTCACCACTACCGCGGGCGGCAAGATCGCGATCCGGCTGTGGAAAGACGGCCTGAAGTTCCCGGTCGCTACCGTAAGCGAGGGCGCGCCCGCGTTCCCCGCTGCGTGGGTCGATGCTGCCGCGACGGGGCGCAATCGCTTCAAAGCGCCTCAGTTCGTGGTGATGGAAGTGGGCAAACCGAAGGCAGCGGGCGGGTACTACCGCGACGTCGTCCGCATCACCGGCGACGAGTCGGCGGCGCTGTCCACATACGGCGCGGCGGTTGACGCCGCCGATGGCGCTGAGGACGAGCCGCTGTTTTGAGACCACGCGGGGGCGCTGGCGACGGTGCCCCCCGCCTAGCGATAGGATGAGAGATGAGAGGACATGGGCAACGCCGCCGCACGGGTGACAGCCGCGCGGATATGCTAGCGGAATTGGCAATCGCGCCCGCGACGGCGCAGGAATTGGCCGACGCTGCGGGCATCAGCCTCAAGCAGGCACACAAGCACCTGCGGCACCTCGTGGTGCTGGGGCTGGTGCGTGACACCGGTCTCGTGACGCGCCCGGATGACGCCCCGCGCGGGCGACCGTTTCGGGTGTTCGCGCTGGCGCAGGAGCAGAACGCGGGCGGTGGCAAGTGACCGCGCCCGCCGTCCGCAGTGCGGACACCTCCGTCACCTACGAGCAGGCCATCGAGCGCCTGCGGGCGCTGGCGCGCGATACCGACCGCGCGCGGCTGGCGCTGGGCTTCGCTGCCGCGTACTGGCAAACGCAGGGCGTGTCCCTGCGTGACATGGCGGCGGAAATCGGCCTGAGCAAAAGCGCGCTGGCGGAATACATCATCGTCGCGCGATTCGTGGCCTATGCTACGCCGGGCATTGACGAGGATGACCCATTTCCCGGCGTGATCGGGTACAGCCATGTTCGCGCCGCGCTGCGTCACTACGGTGCAGACTACGACGCGGCGGCGGATGCGCTGGCGCATTGCGAGAGCGAGGCCCTCACAGTAGACCAGTTCGCGCATTGGCTGAGCCAGCAGGCCGACGCGCCCGCGCTGGTGCGCGTATCGCTGCCCGCCGGTATCGCGCGCGCTGCCTATGCGGCGGTGCGGCTGGCCGTCGGGTTAGTGCCTGCGCAGTACCGCGCGGCGCTGGAAACGCTGGCGGAGGCGCTGGAAGCGCGGCTGCTGGCGGAATAGCACAGAGGAGATTGACGATGGCTGTATGGACAGTGCTGGAGACGGATGACAGCGAGGTGCAGTTGTGGTTCGCCGGCGTGGTTTTCGAGACAGAGGGCGAGGCTGCTGAGCACGTGCAGGCGCTGCGTAAGCTTGCGGCGCAGTACAACGCGACCGAACCGGAGTTTCCGTCTGCGGAATGGAAAGACTGGGAACGGCGCGGGAAGGCGCTCGGTGAGCCGGAACCGCGTCGGCACTCAAAAGAGTACATGGATTGGATGATGGCCGCGCCTGCGGCGTTCGCAAACCTGCGCGTGGTCTGCGTAGCGGAGTAGAAACGAGAAACGCCCGGCTGCATGGGCCGGGCGCTCTCGCTTCACGGAGGCAGTTTGGCTGACTACACTCATAGTATAAACCAGCACCCGCGCCCGGCGCAACTAGCAGCCGCCAGTTGCGCGATTGCGCAGGGTGCGGTATGATCCTGACAACGTGTGTCCAGACGCACAACGCCGCCCGGATCAGGGGCGGCGCTACGCAGGACGCACAAGCGCGAGTCGGCGCGCCAGTACAAGCGATATTGTACCAACCGCCCGGCCCGCGCGCAACTAGCAGCGTAGGCCGGGCTGTTTGCGTCCCGGCGGAAAGAGGAATGACGTGGAGAAGCTACGCGATAGTCGTAAACCGGGGTGGGCGTGGTTCGACCGCGCGCTAGTGCAGCGCGACGGCGCGCGTCTTGGCCCTACCGTGATCGCGGTGTACATGGTAATTGCGAGCTATGCGGGCGCTGAACAAACCGCGTGGCCGTCTCTCAAAACCATCGGCGCGCATATAGGTGTATCGGCTGACACTGCGC
>CAZRFC010000407.1:0-352 GCA_964598975.1 uncultured Mycobacterium sp.
CCGGGCGGGGTCGTACATGTGCAGCGTGATGTAGTGGTAGATCGGCAGGATGGGGTGTTCGTCCAGCAGGATGCGTTCGGCCTGCCGCAGTTTCTTCATCCGTGCTTCGGTGTCGGTGGTGCCGGCCGCAAGTCCGGTGGCGCACGCCTGATCATTGGAGGTGAACGGGCTTACCGCGTCGCCGCCCGAGACCACCACCACCGCCGCGCCGGGTGGACGCTTCTCCCCGGAACCGGGGGCGCCGGTACATCCGGCGACCGTCGTGGTGGTCATCAAAGCCGCAGCCATAGCCGCGAAGAACTTCCGCATGACAGGATTGTTTCATCATGAGCCAGCAATCCCGTGTCGTTTT
>CAZRFC010000407.1:362-3928 GCA_964598975.1 uncultured Mycobacterium sp.
CCGACTCTCTGCATCTGGGCAACGCCCTCGGTGCGGTCAAGCAGTGGGTCGGCCTTCAGGACGATTACGAGACCTACTTCTGCGTCGTCGACCTGCACGCCATCACCGTCCCGCAGGACCCCAAGATTCTGCGCCGGCGCACCCTGGTCACCGCGGCGCAATACCTGGCGCTGGGGATCGACCCGGCCCGCAGCGCCATCTTCGTGCAGAGCCATGTGCCCGCGCACGCCGAACTGGCTTGGGTGCTGGGATGTTTCACCGGTTTCGGCCAGGCCTCGCGGATGACGCAGTTCAAGGACAAGTCGCAGAAGCAGGGGGCGGACTCGGCGACCGTCGGGCTGTTCACCTACCCGGTGCTGCAGGCGGCCGACGTTCTGCTCTACGACACCAACCTGGTGCCGGTGGGGGAGGACCAACGCCAGCACCTGGAGTTGGCCCGCGACGTCGCCCAGCGATTCAACGCCCGCTTCCCGGGCACTTTCGAGGTGCCCGAGGTGATGATCGCCAAGCAGACGGCCAAGATCTACGACCTGGCCGACCCGACCGCCAAGATGAGCAAGTCCGCCGCCACCGACGCCGGCCTGATCAACCTGCTCGACGACCCCAAGGTGTCGGCCAAGAAGATCCGCTCGGCGGTCACTGACTCCGACCGCGAGATCCGCTTCGACACTGCGGCCAAACCCGGGGTTTCCAATCTGCTGTCCATCCAGGCGGCGGTCACCGGCACCCCGATCGAGGCCCTTGTCGACGGCTATGCGGGCCGCGGCTACGGCGACCTCAAGTCCGAGACAGCCGAGGCGGTGATCGCCTACGTCACCCCAATCCGGCAACGGGTCGACGAACTTCTCGACGACCCCGCCGAGTTGCAGGCCATCCTGGCCAAGGGCGCCGACCGGGCGCGCGAGGTCGCTGAGGCGACCCTGGCCCGGGTCTACGACCGGTTGGGTTTCCTGCCCTGTTGAGCTGCCGAGCTTCGCACGTCTTGCCTCGCGTGCGCGTTAGTTTCATCGAGTGAACCGGCGCGTCCCGTGGCTCGACTCTCTCTTCGGCAACCCGACCTGGCGGCATGCAGTCCGTGCCCAACGTCGTTACGACGGGGCCCAGGGCGATTTCTACGCCGCCGGAATCAGCTACTTCACCGTCTTCGCGATCTTCCCTTTGCTGATGGTCGGCTTCGCCGTCGTCGGGTTCGTGCTGGCCAGTAGGCCTGAGCAGTTGGCCGAGATCGACACTCGGGTGAAGGCGGCGGTACCCGGGGAGTTCGGTGTTCAGATTGTCAGCCTGATGGACGCGGCCATTGGCTCGCGCACCTCGGTGGGTGTGATCGGTCTGGCCTCCGCGCTTTACGTCGGCCTGCTGTGGATGCAGCGACTGCGGGCGGCGCTGAGCCAGATGTGGGGGCAGGACTATCCGCCGCCGGGATTTCTGAACACAAAGATGTCCGATGTTGCCGCCTTGGTGGCGGCATTTTTTGCCAGCCTGCTGACGATCGGCTTTAGCGCGCTGGCCACTTCGGCTTTGGAGTTGACCGGGTTTGCGCGGCTGGGGTCTCTGGTGGTGTCGGTGCTGACTGCCTGGCTGTTGTTCACCACCATGATTGCCCGCTTGCCGCACGACCCGCTGCCGATGAGCCGATGCGCGCGCGCCGGGCTGCTTGCTGCGGTGGGCTTTGAGTTGTTCAAGCAGGTGGGCTCGATCTATCTGCGCACGGTCATGCACGGCCCGGCCGGTGTGACATTCGGGCCGGTGCTGGGCTTGTTGGTGTTCGTCTACCTGACGGCACGGCTGGTCCTGTTCGCGGCGTGCTGGGCAGCCGAACGTCAGTGAGGCATGGGCAGCCGAACGTCAGTGAGGCAACCCGGGGGGGCTGGGCAGCCGCACGTCAGTGAGGCGGGCACTGCTAGGCGGGTTCCTCGTCGTCGCCGGCGCAGAGGATTTCCTCGGGGTGATGGTGGTAGTTGATGCGGTTTTGGCCGCGGTCGAGATGGGGCGGTGGTATCCACTCGGTTCGGTTGTCGCTCTTGCGTTTTCGGGTGGTCCACCCGGTAGGGGTGTCATCGACCAGCCGGTTGTCGCGGCCGCAGGCCAGGGTGATATCGGTGATATCGGTCTTCCCGCCATGTTGCCAGTCTCGTATGGCGTGGTGTACCTGGGTGCGATTCGGCGGGGCGTCGCAGCCGGGCTTTGTGCAGCCACGTTCGAGGGCGGCCAGGGCTAATCTCTGGCCGGGGCTGGCGGTGCGTCGGGTGCGGCCGTAGAAGAGCCGGATCTCGCGGGGGTTGTCGCCGAGCAGCAGCAGGTAGGGGTGAGCGTGAGCGGCCTCGCGGATGAGCGTCGGGATCGGCAGCTGGGTGCCGCCGCCGGTGTGGCCGCGACCCGCGGCGGCGCTCAATTCCGCCAGGCTGGTGGTGGCCACGACGGTGAGGGGTATTCCGTTGTGCTGGCCAAGCTTTCCGGAGGCCAGCATCGCCCGGCAGACTGTCTGCAGTGCATCGTGGGTGCGCTGGGCAGCGCTGCGGGGATCGCCTGCGATCTGGTCCTGGGACGGAACACCATCGACGCACGGCTCGTCGTCGTCGGGGTTGCAGTATCCGGGGCCGGCGAGTTTGGCGAAGATGGCGTCGAGGGTGGCGCGCAGTTCGGGATCGACCCATCCCGTGATTCGGCTCATGCCGTCCAGCTCCTGACGACCGATGGTCAGACCCCTCTTACGGGCGTGTTCCCGTTCGTCGTCGAGCGTGCCGTCCTGGTCGAGATAGCCCATCAGTTCCCGGGCGACCTTGCGCAGCCCGTCAGGCGTCAGTGTCCCCGCGAGTCCGGACAACTGGGCTTCGGCGGTCGAGCGGGTGTCTGGGTCGATATCGGCCGGCAGATGGTCCATGAAGTCCCGGATTACCGTCACGTGCTCGGTACCGATCTCCCCGCGCGCCTGTGCCGCCGCGGTTCCCGGTAGCTGCGGCTCCAGCGGCTCGCCGGTGACCGCGCGCCGCGGTGCGAGTTGGGCGGCCTCGGCGAGCCGTCGTCCGGCCTCGGCTCCGCTGATCCCCAGCCGCTGGGACAACACCGCCCGCCACGACTTGGCGCCCATCTGCTTGGCGTCGCACTGCCGCTGCAGATGAACCAGCAACGCATTCTCCCGGACTGGCTGGCGGCGCCGGTGGGTCTCCAGTCGGTCGAGGACAACCAATGTCGCCCCGGGGCCGAGGGGGTGGACAGGCAGTGAGGCCAATTTGTCCCACGCCGCCTCCAGTTCGTCGAGCGCGACCATCATCGCCTCGACTTCGGGGGTGGGCATCTCCATGTATCGAACATTAGTTCGACACACTGACAAACCGGACGCTACCGGGCGGCCACCCGCTGATTCAGCGACCGGGCAGCCATGATCAGGCTGAACACGATGACGGTGCCGACGACCGAAACCCCGACCCGCACCGGCAGTGCGTCGGCCGACAGGATCGGTACGTCGGCCGGGATGGCGTCCGGCTTCGGCGGCAGCAGCGACGGGTCGGGCTCGATCAGGGTGCCGACCTTGGTGCCGGGCGCGGTGGCGAAGCCGTAGTCGAGCA
>CAZRFC010000408.1:0-3897 GCA_964598975.1 uncultured Mycobacterium sp.
TTGCCGGCGCGTGTCTGTCGTTTATGGCCCTCACCGGACTGCGCCCCGGAGAGCCCGAACACCTCCGCCGCGTGACCGCCGCCACGGATTACCCCGAGCGGTTGGATACCGCCACGCCCGGCCTCGTATATCCCTGTCCGGATGGCAGCCGCCGCATGAAAATCCTGCGCCTCAAACGCGGTCAGAACCCCGCCGTGCTCGTTCATGCCGTTTTGGAAAACTTCCTCTCCGCATGGGACCACTGGCTTTCTGGCCATCTACCGCAGGAAACCGTTTTGCAGCCGCAACCACTCTTTCCCATCACCGCCGAACTCGTGGCCGACCAACTCCGGCGCGCCTGCATGGCCTTGGGATTGCCCCCCATGAAACCCCACGGCTTTGGCCGCGCCTACTATGTGCGCGTCCGCCGCAGCCAGGGCATTGATGACGCCACCATCGCCGTCGAACTCGGCCAAAGCAGCAACGGCGACCTCATCCGCAGCGTCTACGGCGACCCTGGCGACAGCGTGGGCGGCAACCGTTACGACTGGCTGCCGGCGGCGAAAGACCCGACCACTGGCCAAGTCAGCATCCAGCCGGCGGCATGGGAACACCTGCGCCCGCAAGTCCCCGCGCAGATCCTCGCCGTGAACTTCGGCAAGTCATAGGCCACAACGCCGTGCTGTATACATACTGGATACGGCGAACAATCCACTGGATACGTCCCGGATGCGGGCACATGGCTAAACCGCAGCCGGCGAAACAAGTCAACCAAGCTCCATGAGCTAAACCACTTAGGAAGCTAAAACCTTGAAATAAATGGTGCCCCGGCAAGGACTCGAACCTTGGACCAATTGATTAAGAGTCAGGCGTTTTGCGCTGACTTGCAACGGGTTGTGGCGAATTTATACGCATTCGGATACGGCGTGGCGACGCTGCCCGTGCGGACGCCAGACGACGGTGCCGGTTTCCATCAGTTCCAGCTCGTTCCAAAAGCGTTTCTCGCGGCGCTTGCTCTTGGGAATGAATTTACGCAGGCGGCGCTCGCGTTCGTAGTCGCGTTTGGTCCGGCTCATACGACTTCGTTGCGGATGATTTTCTTGTTCGTCACGCTCCAGGTCTGACGGTAAAGCTCGATGATGCTAAAGCCGTGATTCCACTTGTTGATGGGCCGGTAGCGGGGATGCAGGTTGCACAAGCAGCCTTGTGACCAGGTGCTGACGGGGTGGCCCAGGCCGGGCTCGGTGTGGCTGCTGGTTTGGTGGAAGTGCCCGCAAATGGCGTTGACCTTGGCGCGCAGGAACAGGCCGCGGGCGGGGTTCACCGGGTTGGTCATAAACCCGCCGAACTCGTGGCCGTGCAAAATGTGCAGGTGCGGGCCGGCGAGCATGGGTTTCTTGCCGTCCACGAGTTGCACGCCGTAGTCGTCGAGGTGCAACAGTTCGCGCAGGGTCAATTCCGGCAGGGCGGCCAGCTCGGGCACGTTGCGCCAGGCGTAACGCGGCAGGCGCTCCTCGTGGTTGCCTTCCTGCAATATGATCTGCGCCTTGGGAAAGGTGTCCCGCAGCACTTCGATGAATCGCTCCGCCAGTTGCAGCTCGGCGCACAAGTCGCGCAGGCGGGGATCGCGTTCCCACGAACTGCAGGCGTAAAAGTCCACGAGGTCACCGCCCAGAATGACGCAATCCACGGCGAGTTGTTTGCCGTGGGCAATGGCCAGTTGGATGGCTTTGGGGTCGTGAAACGGGATGTGCAGGTCGGAGATATTGATGGCGCGCTTGAAGTTGATGGGGACAATGCGCCAGGGCACGCCGTCTTCGAGGGGCGGCGGCACGGGAATGCAACTGTCTGAGGGTTTTCCGTTGGGGCGGATAAACCGGCCTTGGGCCAGATCGGGGCGGGTGCGATAGTTGACGATGCGCTTGCGGCAGCTTTCCAAGGTGGGAAACAGTCCGGGGTTTTCGTTGAACAGCAACCGCGCAATCGTGCGGGTTGGTTGATGCGGGTATCGTTCCAGGTAAGCGCACACAGCGTCACCCGTGGCGAGCCGGTTGTTGGCAAGGCGGCCTTTGGACATAAATCATCGCGTGTTGAGTTTGCGCAGTTGGCGGCGGGTGCGGCCGGCTTCATCCAGGCCCAACTGTGCCTTGGCCTCGGCAGTAGCGGCGGCGCTGATGCGGTTCACGGCGTCTTGCGCCAGCATCCGGGGCTGGCCGATCCATTCGTCCGCATTCTCCAGCAAGGCTTGCCGTAGCATTGGCCCGCGCAGTTTCACCAGTGCGTAATGTTCCTCGGGCGTCAGGTCGCCTTGTTCCGGCTGGCTGGGGAACAGGCGCGCGCCGGCCAGGCGTTTGGTGATGGCGTCGCCTTCCACCTTGCTCCAGAAAATCTTGCTCGTGGGCGAACTGATGGGCTGGCCGAACACGTTCAAATCCGGCTGACCGTGGCGCCGGGCAAACGGCACTTGTGTGAGCAACATGCTTTGCACGTCCTCCGCCTTGTAGCGCGTGGGGTCAAACAACTGGTCCATCTGGCGCAATGCGGCCGGGATGACAAAGCTGCTGCCGGTGCGGATGGCCTGTTGCACCGGGCCTTTGGCCGGGTTGCGCACCGCGTCCCGATTCGCCTGGCTGAACAGGCTGGACAATCCTTGCAACCACGACGAGTTCACGATCACGTTCAGGTTGCCGTTGAGCGCGTAGGCGGCGCGGTTCAAAGCATCCTGCTGATCGAGGTTCTTGTAGCGCACGGCGTCCACGTAATGGCCGATCATGGCCAGAACCATCTGCGGCGTCTTGTCCTGGTAACTGTAGTAGCGGTTGCCCACCTTGATGCTGTAGGGAATCCAGCCCGTGCTGCGCAAGAGATCCCGCTGGTCTTTGCTATTCGGGCCGGCGGCGGTGATGAGAAACGCCGGGTCATCATCAAACACATTCTGCAACGCGGCGGCGGTGAGCCCGATGACGGTGGCCGTGCCGATGGCGGCGCGGGCGTAGGCATCGCGAATGGCCAGCGGGTCGGTGATCTCGCGCCCGTAAAGTTTCCCCAGCGTATCACTGCGGCCCAGCCACGCGAGCCGGCGCTGGCCACGGGCGGCGCGCAATGCCCCCACCGGCGTCCAGTTCAACGCGCTATTCGAAACATTCGCCACAATGCGCGTGAACGGCAGGATGAACGGCTTGAGCACCGGCGCGTAATCAAACCCGCGTTGGATGGCGTTGGTGAACGCCCCCAGCACGCCGTAGGGATCATTGTTGAACGTGGCGTCATAGCCAAACTCGCGCGCCGCCTGCATTATCACGTCCGGCCGGGCCTGCTCGATGATCTCTGTGACCCGGCGCTGATAATCCAGCCCGGTCAAACCTTCGCTGGCGGCTTGGGCTTCGGCCTTGGTGCGCGCTTCCGGTGTCCAACCCATGGCTTCGCGCATGCCGGCGGTGGACTGGCCGGCGGCGCGGCGCGCGAGAATGGCCGCGCGCATCTCCTGCGCGGCATTGAAGAACACCGCATCCTCGGCGCGCAGAAAACGGCCCACCAATTTCCACGGGAGCAACAACGTGTTGAGCGCCGGATTGGTCTGCAACTCCATCGGGTTGCGGCGCAGTTCAAACTTGTTGCCGTGGCGCGCGGCCGTGTCGCGACCGGTGCGCAGGATGGACGCCGCCTCCCGCGTCGCTACGGGCAAAGAACGCGCCAGCGATTCCAGGATGGCCGGCAGGTTGGTGGGATTGAGCAACACCTGCAATCCGGCTTCCATGCCCAGATTGGCGGCGTTGCCAATGATGTTCTTGGCGTGCGTGGTTGGACCGCTTAACACGTTGGCATACCAGAACGCCACGGGCAGTTCCCACCACTCGAAACCTTTGCGCTTGTGCAGCGCGTCCATCAATTCCAGCGCCGCCTTGCGGCGTTGCAAAC
>CAZRFC010000409.1:0-3886 GCA_964598975.1 uncultured Mycobacterium sp.
CGGCGAGGTCGTCGACCCTGACTCGCAGAAGGTCGTCGACGCCATCGCCACCACCGCGACCGACGGGATGGATCGCCCCGACGACGACGTCGTGATCGAGTCGATCACCATCTCCTGATCGGGCCCAGCCTGATCAGCCGGCGTAGCCGGCGACGGTCAGGGCGTCCAGCACCGCCACCGGGTCACCGCCCAGGTCCCAGCGGCTGAGCACCAGAAGTTCGCCGTCGGTGAGGTCGATCTCCAGCAGCCGTACTTTGCGGCCCCAGCGCCGGAACTCGGTGATCCGGATCAGCTCGATATCGGCGCGGCGCAGGGTCCGGGTCCGGAACCAGCCCCGGTAGACGAGTCCTTCGGCGGTGATCGCCAGGCGCGGCCGCCCGCGCCACGACCCGGCGGCGAACACCAGCAACCCCACGGCGGCGATGCCGGCAAGAATTCGCCCGGGTGGATCGGTGGCGAAGGCAATGCAGCTAACGGCCATCACCACGCCGAGCACCCCGATTGCCGCGATCCCCGCCACCGGGGGACCCCACCGACTATCCACAGGCACTATCCACAGTGGGGATAAATCACAGCCGTGTGATTGTCGTCACCGCCAACGCATGGTGAGCAGAAGGCCCGCGATCATGAAGCCGAAGCCGATCGCGTAGTTCCACGGACCAAGATCAGACATCCACATCAACGCGTCGGGGGTGTCGATGCCGGAGGCCGCGAGTTGGAAGACCAGCAGCCAGATCAGGCCGATGAGCATCAGGCCGATGAACAACACCACGAACCACATGCTGGACGGCCCCGCCTTGACCTTGACCGGTGTGCGGCTGACCGTGCTGGCGGTGAAGTCGTTCTTTTTGCGAACCTTTGACTTCGGCATGGCTATGACATTAACGCAGCCGAGGGCTCCGCAGCGGGACGGGTAGCCTGTCCAGCGTGCGGATCTTGGTCGTCGACAACTACGACAGCTTCGTGTTCAACCTGGTCCAGTATCTCGGCCAGTTGGGCGTCGAGGCGGAGGTCTGGCGCAACGACGACGTGAGGCTGGCCGGCCCGGCCGAGATCGCCGCCGCCGCCGACGAATTCGACGGCGTGCTGCTCAGCCCCGGTCCGGGAACGCCGGAACGGGCAGGCGCGTCCATCGCGCTGGTGCGCGCGTGCGCGGCCGCCGGCACGCCATTGCTCGGCGTGTGCCTCGGTCACCAGGCTATCGGTGTCGCATTCGGCGCCACGGTCGACCGCGCCCCCGAACTTCGGCACGGCAAGACCAGTTCGGTCTTCCACACGAACGTCGGGGTGCTGCACGGCCTGCCGGACCCGTTCACCGCGACCCGCTACCACTCGCTGACCATCCTGCCCGAGACGCTGCCGCCCGATCTGGAGATCACCGCCCGCACCCGCGACGGGGTGATCATGGCGGTCCGGCACGTCGAACTGCCGATCCACGGGGTTCAGTTCCACCCGGAGTCGATCCTCACCGAGGGCGGTCACCGGATGCTGGCCAACTGGCTGGGCTACTGCGGGCAGCCCCCGCAGGAGTCATTGGTACGCCGACTGGAGCAGGAGGTCGCCGATACCGTGCGCGCGGCGACGGTGATGGCGACCGCTACGACGCAAACGAGAGGGTGACCGGCCCGTTGAAGTTGACCCCGGTCCCCGGCGGGGGGTTCTGGGTCACCACCGCGTTGTTCCGCTGGCCGCTGTTGGGCATGTCCGGGCCCTTCACCAGCACACCCGTCCAGCCCAGCGCCCGCAGATTGGGTTCGGCGTCGGTCCAGAACTGGCCGACCACATTCGGCATGACGAACTGGTTGCCCTTGGACACCTTCAGCGTGATCGAGGTGTCCAACTCGGTATCGGTACCGGCGGGCGGATCGATCGCCAGTACCTGACCCGCCGGCTCGACGCTGTCCACCGGCGCGGTCAGCACGGTCGTGAACCCCACCGTGTTGAGGTTCTTGGTGGCCTGCTCGGTGGACTGCCCGGTCACGTCCGGTAGCGAGCGGGTCACCGGCCCGGTGCCCACCACGACAGCGATCTCGGTGGTCAGCGCCGTCGTCGAGTTGGCCGGCGGCGCCGTGCTGAGCACCTTGCCACGTTGCGCCGCGGTGGAGGCCGCCTCGGTCTGCTTGAACTTCCCGAATCCGGCCGCGGTGAGCTTCTTGACGGCCTCGGCGTAGCTCAGTCCCGACACATCCGGGATCTCCCGCTGTTCGGGTCCGGTGGAGACGTTGATGGCGATCTCGTCACCGGCGTTCACCGACATGTTGCCCGCCGGGTCGGTGCTGATCACATGGTCCGGCGGCACCACATTGTCGGGTTTCTGCTGGGTCCGGATCCGGAAGCCCTTGTTCTGCAGCTCAGCGATCGCATCGGCGGAAACCTTGCCCTGCACATCGGGTACCTGCACCGCGCGCGGCTTGCCGCCGCTCAGGTTGATCGCCACGGTGACCACCACGGTCAGGATCGACAGCACCGCCAGCGCCACCAGCCAGCGGCCGACGATGCCGCCGCGGCGACCCGTCCGATAGTCGTAGGCCGCCGTCGCCGAGAGGTTATCCGAGCGGCCGGCACTTCTCGACGACGCCAGCATCTGCGTGCGCTCGGCCAGGGTCAGCACCTTCGGTGCTTCGGGCTTCTCGCCGCTGTGCACGCGAACCAGATCGGCGCGCATCTCGGCTGCGGTCTGATAGCGGTTGTCGGGATTCTTGGCCAGCGCCTTGAGCACCACCGCATCCAGATCCGGTGAAATCCCGGCACGCTTGTGCGACGGCGCCACCGGATCCTCGCGGACATGTTGGTATGCCACCGCCACCGGGGTGTCCCCGACGAAAGGTGGCTCCCCGGTGAGCATTTCGTAGAGCACACAACCCAGGGAGTAGACGTCGGAGCGGGCGTCGACCTGCTCGCCGCGGGCCTGCTCGGGTGAGAGGTACTGGGCGGTGCCGATGACCGCGGCGGTCTGGGTGACCGGGTTGGCGGAGTCGGCGAGCGCACGGGCGATGCCGAAGTCCATCACCTTCACCGCGCCGGTGCGGGAGATCATGATGTTGGCGGGCTTGACGTCGCGGTGGATGATGCCGTGCTGGTGGCTGAAGTTCAGCGCCTGGCAGGCGTCGGCGATGACCTCCAGTGCCCGTCGCGGCGGCATCGGGCCGTCGTTGTGCACGATGTCGCGCAGCGTGACCCCGTCGACGTACTCCATGACGATGTAGGGCAGGGGGCCGCGCGGGGTGCTGGCCTCGCCGGTGTCGTAGACGGCGACGATGGCCGGGTGGTTGAGCGCGGCTGCGTTCTGGGCCTCCCGGCGGAAGCGAAGATAGAAGCTGGGGTCCCGCGCCAAGTCGGCGCGCAGGACCTTCACCGCGACGTCGCGGTGCAGCCGCAGATCCCGGGCCAGGTGTACCTCGGACATTCCGCCGAAGCCGAGGATCTCCCCCAGTTCGTAGCGGTCGGACAGGTGGTGGGGTGTGGTCATAGGACCGCCTCGTCCGGTTCGTCATGCGGGGCAAGCGTGACCGGGAACGCCGCGAGACTGAGGTCTGGGCGGAAATTCGTCGGTAATCCCGCCCACGTTTCAGCCTCGAAGCGGGCCGCCGGCCCGGGGGCGCCGGGGACCGATCGCCCGGTCCACCCCGACGGTGCCACCGGTGGGGCGGGCGCGTCGGGGATCACGGTGTCGGTGACGGTCTGCTCGACGGGGGTGTTGGATCGTCGTTCACGGTCGGCCATCACGATCAGGATGGCGCTGATGATCGCCAGCGCGCCGAGGACGCCGGCGGCCCACAGCAGCGCCCGTTGACCGGAACTGAAGGTGCGCCGGGCCGGCGGCGGGGGCCGGTGGGCCGCCGGGGTGCGGGGCCGGGGCGTCGCGGCGGCGCGCGCGGCCTCCACC
>CAZRFC010000410.1:0-3848 GCA_964598975.1 uncultured Mycobacterium sp.
CCGGCGCAGAACGCCTTACCGGCGCCGGTGACCACAACGGCATGCACCCCGGTGTCCGTCTCGGCGCGGGCGACGGCGTCCCTGAGTTGTCCGGACATCTCCTCGGTGACCGCGTTACGCCGGTCCGGGTCGTTGACCGTGACCACCGCGACCCGGTCAAACACCTCGTAAAGCACCAGATCCACCACAGACCGAGGCTAACAGGGGCCGGGGTGCTCAACTGCGCGGAGCCATCGCCTGCTCGGCCACTATCTCCAACGCCGGCGCCAACGCCCTGGCATAGGAGACCGTCAGGTGGTTGTCGTCGCGAAAAACCAGATCTTCGCCGATTACGACGGGGCACACCTCAGCGGTGCAGAACCAATCGGAGATGTCTGCATATTGCCCGCCGCTATCGCCGACTGCCTGTGCCTCGGCGGCTATTCCGTTGGCGTTCAGGCCATCCGCGCGACTCGGTGCGCACGCCAGCGCGTTATCCAGGCTGCCCGACAGGCAGACCGGTACATCGGTGTGCGGGTCGGGGACGGGCCCGAGTACCAGCACCCGCGCGCCCGTCGCGGCGCGTAGTTGGGCGACCAATGCCGACAAGCTCTCCAGCCACCCCTGGTCGTAGCTGGTGAAGCCGAAGTCGTCGGCATAGCGGCGCGACATGCTCAGCACCACCAGTCGGGGTTGTTCGTTTGCCAATTGGGCCAGCGCCTCGGACCGCCACTGCTCACACTCGGAGTACTGCCGACCGAGGTAGGGGCTGATGATCGGCAGGTTCTGCAGCGGGCAGGTGACCTTGGCCGTCGTCACCAACCGCCATCGGCGCTGCTGCGCGGCCGGTTCCAGTGCGGGATGCCACATCGCGGCGTGCGAGTCGCCGATCAGCGCGACCGTGGTGGCGCTGTCGGCAGCACCGGAAACGCACTGTGGCACACCGACTTCCTGCCAGGATCGCACGCAGCCGTCAAAGAACACCGAAGGTTTGTCCGTGCCCGCTTCGGCGAGTGGGGGAGATAGGTCAGATGGGACCGCCGAGTTGTTCGCCGAGGCCTCGACCGCGGCGCGGATCGCGTCGAACGGATCGGTGGCCGCAATGGCACCGGCGCCGGGTATCGCCTTATCCGCGTCGCGGACCAGGCCCGTGGAAGCCGGCGTTCCCCGCCCAACCGAAGTAGGGACCAGCAGCGGCAGCAGCAGGGCGGCACTGACCGCCACCGCGGTCACCGCGCTACCCAGAACCAGGCTCCGCCCGGTCGACCCCCGCAACCGCCGCGCGTAGCGGATCGGCCGCTCCAGATATCGGAGGGTCAATACCGCCAAGACCAGAGAGGCGAACACCGTCGCGGACCGTCCGGCCCATCCGAGAGGGTGTCCCACCACCAGTGGTGCGAGCACCAGCAGCGGCCAGTGCCACAGGTACCAGGAGTAGGAGAGCCGTCCGACCGCCCGCATCCAGGGCAGGCAGAGAAGCCGTCCAGCCCCCCACGTCGGTCGCGCGCACCCCGCCGCGATCACCAGGGCGGAGCCCACAACCGGCAGCAGGGCGGCGGTGCCCGGGTACGCCGTCCCGGCGTCGACGCGGACGATCGCGGTGCCGATCATGGCGAGTCCGCCGAAACCGGCCAGCGCTGCGAACCCCGGCGGCAATCGTCGCCACATCGGAACCGAGAGGGCGATCAGTCCGCCGATGGCCAATTCCCAGGCACGGGTGGGTAGTGAGAAGAAAGCCCACGGCGGCGAGGTGTGGGTCAGATGCACCGACAACATCAGCGAGGCCGCGACCACGGCGGCCAGCACTGCCAGGTACACCGCCCTGGAGCGCCGCAGAAGCATCCCGACCCCGACCATCAGGGCAGGCCACAGTAGATAGAACTGCTCCTCCACGCCCAGTGACCAATAGTGCTGAAACGGCGACGGTGCGCTGTGGGCGAGGTAGTCGGTCCCGGTCATCGCGAACCGGTAGTTGCCCGCGTAGAGCGCGCTGGCCAAGCCGTCATTGAGTACCGAACGTGCCTGCAGGGGAGGTAACAGTGCAGTAGCGGCTGCCGCGGTTGCGACAAGAACCACGGCCGCGGCCGGTAGTAACCGGCGTGCCCGCGCGGCATAGAACCGGGCCAGGTCAAGGCGGCCGGCGGCAGAGACTTCCGACCAGAGCAGGCCGGTGATCAAGAACCCGGAGATGACGAAGAAGACGTCGACGCCGACGAAGCCGCCGCCGATGGCCCCGGCGTGGAAGGCGACGACGGCGATTACCGCGACCGCACGAAGTCCCTCGATATCCGGCCGGAACTGCGGCCTCGGCCGTCGCGGCTGGGGCCTACGCACGCACCCATTCTGGTGGCGTCCCGGGCGTCGGCGTGGTTGCCACGCCAGCAGGCGATCAGGTGTTGGCGGCCCCGTCGGCGAAAAGCATGCGTTCGACGGCTTCGGCGTCCAGACCGACCGCTGTCAACTGGTTCGTGCCCTGGTCCACCAGGGCGTACGGCCCGTACTGCAGATAGGCGGTTGAACCTAGCTTGTACTTCACCAGCCGCAGACCCCGCCGGTAGGCGCGGTACCGCCACTGCGATTCCGAGTGCACCTTCATTCCCCCCTTGGAAATCACCCCGTTCGCACGGCACTCAGGTCACTGAGTCCGACTATCCCGTCCTCGATCGCTCGGGCCAGCAAGGCCGACTTCGTCGGGGCCGGCCTGCCGGCATTGGCGTATTTGATACGCACCCGCTGCACGTGCGTGCGAACCGTCGCAGGCGCGATGTGCAGCGACCGGGCGACCTCCTCTTTGCTGTCGGTCCGCAGCCACGCTGTCAGGACCTGCTTCTCTCGATCCGACAAATTCAGCCGTCCGAGGTCGGTGGACTGGTCTATTGCTTCGGACATTCGCGGGCTCGCATAGCGCTGTGCTGCTCCGGCGCTTTCTAGAGCAATCAACAGGTGTTCCATGCCATCCGACTTGGACACATAAGACAGTGCGCCGGCGTCGAGACTGGCAAGGATGATCTCGGGTGCAGTCAGCCGGGAGTGGACCACCACCGCGGGGACCGCGGCACACAGTTCGCGCAGGGAGTCGAGGTCGGGCGCGTGGCCGTTCTCCTGGATCTCGGTGACCAGCACGTCGACTCCGCGGTCGTTGTGCAGCCAGGCCAGGTATTGGGCCGGACGGGCGAAACTGCTGACCACCGTCAGCGGCGAATTCTGTTCGGCAAGCCACCACTGAACTCCGGCCCGGACGACCTCATGCTCGTCGATCACCGCTACTCGCACGCAGACCGAAGCCGCCAATATTCCCCCCGACACTGAAGACGCGTTTCTGACGCCCCGGCTTCAACCTTAATTGACAGCGACGTGATTTGCGCCGGGGCCGCCCGAGGCAATGCCGGAAAATAGGTAAATGCCCCAAATTGGTCGCATGGTGGGGCAACGCAGGGTGCCCCGAGTAGGGGTCTCGCGGGCACCCTGCCGTCATTCGGCGCGCTGGGAGGGTTGCACCGGCAGCGCCCAAACCGTTCCCGAGCTGATTTTCACAAAGCGCCCCCGGCAGGAATCGAACCTGCGACCTAGGGATTAGAAGGCCCTTGCTCTATCCAACTGAGCTACGGAGGCAACGCCGAGCAGTGTATCGCGCGAGTCGGGTGTGACGGCTCGGGCGAGGGGGCTAAAGCCGCCTCTTGTGGCAGTGCCGCCGACTAGTTTGGTGCGCATGAGCAATGAGCCGGAACTGGATGCGGCCGGACTCCCGGAGGAACTCAGCCCGCTCGACCAGATCCTGCACCGCGGCGAGGCCAACCCGCGTACCCGTTCCGGGATCATGACCCTCGAACTGCTCGACACCACCCCCGACTGGGACACGTTCCGCACCC
>CAZRFC010000411.1:0-3827 GCA_964598975.1 uncultured Mycobacterium sp.
GACCTCCGACCCGGTGGTGTTGGCCCCCGACACCACGGTGGCCGAGGCCCTGGCCCGGGTGCGCGACCCGGACCTCACTCCGGCGCTGGCTTCGCTGGTGTTCGTGGTGCGCCCGCCTACTGCCACGCCGACCGGCCGGTATCTGGGCTGCGTGCATCTGCAGGCGCTGCTGCGGGAGCCACCGGCAAACCTGGTCAGCGGGATCATCGACGCCGATCTGCGCCACCTGGATCCCGACACCACGCTGGGGGCGGTGACACGGTATTTCGCCGCCTACAACCTGGTCTGCGGTCCGGTGCTTGACGACGAGGGTCACCTGCTCGGCGCGGTGACCGTCGACGACGTTCTGGACCACTTGCTGCCGCATGACTGGCGGGAGAGCTTCGAGGAGACCGGCCTGGTCGGAGGGTCCAAGACATGAGCGATCCCCGCCAGCGCCTCGACACCCCGCTCACCTCGCGGCGGCTGTCGTTCAACGTCGACCCCGAAACGGTCGGCCGGGTCAGCGAATCGGTGGCCCGCTTCCTGGGCACCGGCCGATATCTGTTCTGGCAGACCGCGATCGTGATCGTGTGGATCGCCATCAACCTCTTCGCGGTGACGCTGCGCTGGGACCCGTACCCGTTCATCCTGCTCAACCTGGCGTTCTCCACCCAGGCCGCCTACGCCGCCCCGCTGATCCTGCTGGCCCAGAACCGGCAGGAGAACCGGGACAAGGTGGCACTGGAAGAGGACCGCCGGCGGGCCGAGCAGACCAAAGCCGACACCGAGTTCCTGGCTCGAGAACTTGCCGCCCTGCGGTTGGCCGTCGGCGAGGTGGCGACCCGCGACTACCTGCGCCGGGAGATCGATGAACTGCGCGAGGCACTCGGGAAGAAGAAGCAACCCAAGTCGTCCTCGGGGAAGAAGAACAACGCCGGAGAGCGCCCGACTGACCCCGGGCAGTGACTATTGGGGACTATTGGGGCCAATGCGTTTCGCAGGCGTTACTTACTTATGTATGGTGACGGGGTTCACAGCATCGGACAGATGGGGACGGGCGAGTGGGGATAAGGCACCGGGTCGGCCGGGGTTTACGCGCGCCTGCGTTCGGAATCGTGGTGTTGACGCCCGTCGTTCTGGCCGGCGCAGTAGCGGCGACGCCCGAGCGTCCCGTCGCCGTCAAGGCCGACGACGCCAACCCGCTTGCCGCTGCCGAGGAGCGCTCCGAGGGCGTGTCGGTGGTTGCGATGTCCAAGCCGCCGGCTGACTTCCGGTTCGCCGCGAACGCACTCTCCCCGCCACCACCGGCCGCGGTGCTCGGCTCTGCGGGCACCCCCGTCGGGGGCTTGAAGATCCCCGCGATGGCGCTGTCCGCCTACCGCAAGGCCGAGCAGACGATGGCCGCCGCCGCACCGGACTGCGGGGTGAGCTGGAACCTGCTGGCCGGCATCGGACGAATCGAGTCCTCACACGCCAATGGCGGTGCCACCGACGCGAACGGCACGGCGGTCCGTCCGATCTACGGTCCGGTGCTCGACGGCAGCCTGCCCGGCAACGAGATCATCGTCCAGAGCAACGCCGGCGGCCGGCCGGTCTACGCGCGGGCCATGGGCCCGATGCAGTTCCTGCCGGGAACCTGGTCGCGGTTCGCCTCCGACGGCGACGGTGACGGCAAGTCCGATCCGCAGAACCTGTTCGACGCCACCCTGGCCACCGCCCGCTACCTGTGCAGCGGCGGAATGAACCTGCGCAACCAGGCCCAGGTCCTCACCGCGATCCTGCGCTACAACAACTCGATGGCGTACGCCCAGAACGTGCTGGGCTGGGCCGCGGCCTATGCCACCGGCGTCGCCCCGATCAACCTGCCCGCGATCAACGGCCCGGTTCCGACCCTGCCGCCCTTCGTGGACGGCCACATGGAGAGCCCCGGCGGTCTCGGCCCCGGTATGACCGATCTACCTTCCGGCGATCCCTTGGCCCAACTTGCGTTCGGCAACTCCAGGGAGGCCGGCCAGATGCTGCCCGGCCCCGGACCGGGCCCCGGCAACGCTGTGATGCCTGAACACGGCTGCGAGGTGATCTGCATGGCCTCGCAGTTGGCACCGTCGCAGGCGCCGAATCCGAACCTGCCTCCGTGGCTGGCATCCTCGCCGTGGATGGCCCAACCCCAAGCACCCTGGGTGGCCCCACTGCCCGGCGCTCCCCTGCCCGGCCCGGCACCGGCCGGAGCCCTCCCGGGTCCGGCGCCGACCGGAGCCCTGCCCGGCCCGGCGCCGATGGGAGCCCCGTTGCCCGGTATGCCTCCGGCACCGGGAGCACCGTTGCCCGGACCGCAATCGGCCGAGTCGCCGCTGCCCGGAATGGCCCCCGCACCTGCTGCCCCGCTACCCGGAATGCCCCCGGCACCTGCTGCCCCGCTGCCGGGCATGCCGGCCGCACCCGCGGCCGAGGTTCCCGCCGCACCGGCCCCGCCGGCGCTGCCGTGGATGGCCCCGGCACCCGGACCGGCTCCCGCGCCGGCCGCACCGGTCCTGGGCGCGCCTCCCGGGCCTGCCTAACCCTCCTCGCGTCCTACCTCGGCGAGGAGGCGAAGGCCTCGGCACCTAGACTCGGCTGCGATGAGCACCGAACTGGAAAAAGCCGTCCGCGCGTCACTGGCGAAGGTCATCGATCCCGAACTGCGTCGGCCGATCACTGAACTCAACATGGTCAAGAACGTCGCGGTCGCAGCCGATGGCGCCACCCACGTCGAGATCTACCTGACCACCGCCTCGTGCCCGAAGAAGTCGGAGATCACCGAACGGGTCCGCGCCGCCGTGGCCGACGTGCCGGGAACCGGTGCGATCACCGTCGACCTCGATGTGATGAGCGACGAACAGCGCACCGAACTACGCAAGCAACTGCGCGGCGACTCCGCTGAGCCCGTCATCCCGTTCGCCCAGCCCGGCTCACTGACCCGGGTTTACGCGGTGGCTTCGGGCAAGGGCGGTGTCGGAAAGTCCAGTGTCACAGTCAATCTCGCGGCTGCCCTGGCTGCACGGGGCCTTGCTGTCGGGCTGCTCGACGCCGACATCTACGGCCATTCGGTGCCGCGGATGATGGGGACCAACGATCGCCCGACACAGGTCGAGTCGATGATCCTGCCCCCGGTCGCCCACGACGTGAAGGTCATCTCGATCGCCCAGTTCACCCAGGGGAACGTCCCGGTGGTGTGGCGCGGCCCGATGCTGCACCGGGCACTGCAGCAGTTCCTCGCCGACGTGTACTGGGGCGACCTGGACGTGCTGCTGCTGGACCTGCCGCCCGGCACCGGCGACGTGGCGATCTCCGTCGCCCAACTGCTGCCGGGCGCGGAGATCCTGGTGGTGACCACCCCGCAGAGCGCCGCCGCCGAAGTGGCCGAACGCGCCGGGGCGATCGCGCTGCAGACCCGCCAGCGCATCGTGGGCGTGGTCGAGAACATGTCGGGGCTGGTGCTGCCGGACGGGTCGACCATGCAGGTCTTTGGCGAGGGCGGTGGCCGCCAAGTCGCCGAGAGCCTTACCCGCGCGGTCGGCGCCGACGTGCCACTGCTCGGTCAGATCCCGCTGGATCCGGCGCTGGTCGCCGCCGGGGATTCCGGTGTGCCGCTGGTGCTTTCCGCGCCCGATTCGGCGGCGGCCCGGGAGCTGCGGGCGGTCGCCGACAAACTGGCCGCGCGCAAGCGCGGGCTGGCCGGGATGTCGCTGGGCTTGGACCCCGCTGGCCGCTGAGAGATTTCACCGACTCTGCGTGTAGATCGCCTTCTGGCCCTCAGACTCAAGGGGTCGCTGCAACACCTGACGGTTTCGGAGGTGTTGTTCGGT
>CAZRFC010000412.1:0-3818 GCA_964598975.1 uncultured Mycobacterium sp.
GATGCCATCCTGACCCGCACCCAGCAGCTCAGCCGGGTTCAGCGCTCCGGCCTGGCCCACATCCTCGACGTCACCCCGATCGACAACGGCGGCGGACTGGTTGTCTGCGAATGGATTCGGGGCGGCTCGCTCAAGGAGGTCGCTGCCACCTCGCCGTCGGCGATCGGCGGTGCTCGGGCCATCCAATCACTGGCGGCGGCGGCCGACGAGGCGCACCGCGCCGGAGGTTCCCTCTCCGTCGACCACCCCAGCCGGATCCGGGTAAGCATCGACGGGGACGTCGCACTCGCCTTCCCGGCCACGTTGGCCGACGCCAGTCCGGCCGAAGACATCCGTGGCATCGGTGCGGCGCTCTACGCGCTGCTCGTCGACCGCTGGCCGCTGCCGGAGACCGGCAGCCCGAGTGGCCTGTCACCGGCGGATCGCGACCCCTCCGGCGAGCCGGTCGAACCGCGCGCCATCAACGGCGCGATCCCATTCCCGATCAGTTCGGCCGCGGTCCGGGCGATCGAACCCGGTGGCGGTATCAGTAGCGCCCCGACGCTGCTGCACCTGCTGCAGCAGGCGACCGCACAGGCCGAACGGACCCAACGCGTCGAACCGGTCGCGCAGACCGCGACCGCACCGGCGCGGGGCTCCGCCGGACCCGGTACCCGGCCCCCGGCCGCGCCCCCGCCGCCGGTCCGTGGGCCGGTGCCCGAACCCGCGCCGGGACAACCGCGTGAGATCGCGCCCGAGGCCCAGGCCGAGCGCAAACGCAGGCTGATGATCGGGATCGGGGTGGGGGCGGCCATCCTCGCCGTCGCTCTGATCCTGCTGGGGACGCTCCTGCGCAACGTCTTCGGGGACGTGGGCGGCGGATCGCTCAAGGGCGAACAACTCGGTTTGAACACGACCACCGCGGCGGGCAAGGAAAGCACCGGCGCGATGGTCAAACCCGTTGCGGCGACGGTCTTCTCGCCAGGCGGCGGGGCGGATGCGCCCAACCTCGCCGGCTTGGCGATCGACGGCGACCCGTCGACGGTCTGGCCGACGGACACCTACACCGATTCGGTGCCCTTCCCCGGCTTCAAGAGCGGCGTCGGCCTGCTGCTCGAACTCCCCGAGCCGACGGTGATCGGCAGCATCGGAATCGGCGTTTCCAGCACCGGTACCCAGGTCCAGATTCGCTCGGCCACGTCGAGCAGCCCGGAGAGCCTGGAGGACACCACCCTGCTGACCGGGCCCACGCTGCTCAAACCGGGAACCAACACCATCGAGGTGCCCTCGGCGGCGCCCACCTCCTACGTGCTGGTGTGGATCTCCACGCTCGGCCAGGTCGGCGGCAAGAGTCGGACCGACATTTCCGAGATCACCGTCCGGGCCGCCGGTTCCTAACTCCTGCCGCCGCGGGTGAAGTGCCGCGCGGTCCCGGGATGGTTAATGTCCGCCCGTGCACCTTTCTTCGGCGCGCAGCGACGGTGAATTGCTGAGCGCGCACGTCGCCGGTGACCGCTACGCCTTCGCGGAACTGTTCCAACGCCACCGCGACGGGCTCTACCGGGTGGCGCGGCGCCGGACTCCTACCGTCGAGGACGCCCACGACGCGATGCAGGACGCCATGCTGTCCGCCCATCGCGCGGCCCCGTCCTTCCGTCACAACGCACCGGTGCACCTTTGGCTCAGCCGCATAGTGGTCAACGCCTGTCGAGACCGTCGGCGCCGCAACGCAGTTCGTCCGACGGTCACCCTCACGGCAGCGGATTGCCCGCCGGTGGCGGACCATACCGGCCGGTTGGAGACGGCGCTGGTCATCCGGCAGGCCCTGCAGCGCCTGCCGGCGGAGCAGCGCGATGCGGTCGTGGCGGTCGATCTGGAGGGCTATTCGGTCGCCGATGCCGCCGTGCTGTTCGATGTCGCAGAGGGGACGGTCAAGAGCCGGTGCGCCCGCGGACGGACGCGGCTCGCGGGGCTACTGGGATGTCCCGGTGGCGCGTGGACGGCACACTGATTGGGTGGATGCCGAGGGTGCCGAGGGTTCGGAGAAGCCGGATGATCCGGGAAAACACACCGTCACGGGCTGGTCCGGCTCGGACCGGCCTGCGCACGGTGTGCGGGGGCGACGCCCGCCGGGCCGGTTCGCCACGGCCGTCGGTGTCGTGTTCGTCGTGATCGGGTTGGGTGTCGCGGCGGTGTCCTGTCTGGGTTCGCAGGGGCCGTCGAAAAGCACTCCGACCAGCGCCAGTCTGCTCACCGTCCCGCCTGCCGCCGGCACTGCGTCGACGACGATGTCGAGCGTCTCCCCCGCCGCACCGCTCCCTTGACGAACATCCGGGAACAGCCCCGCCTACCCTGTTGTTTGACCCTGTAGCGCAGAAAGAGCGGGTATGAGCGACGCAGCTATGAACGACACCGTGCATGACGTCATCGTGATCGGATCCGGCCCGGCCGGCTATACCGCCGCCATCTACACCGCCCGCGCCGAACTTCGGCCGGTGGTGTTTGAGGGCACGTCCTTCGGCGGCGCCCTGATGACCACCACCGAGGTGGAGAACTATCCCGGCTTCCGGTCGGGGATCATGGGTCCGGAACTGATGGACGAGATGCGCGAACAGGCACTGCGGTTCGGTGCGGACCTGCAAATGGAAGACGTCGAGTCGGTGTCGCTGGACGGTCCGATCAAGAAGGTCGTCACCGCCGGCGGCGAGACATACCTGGCCCGGTCGGTCATCCTGGCCATGGGCGCGGCGGCCCGTTACCTCGGTGTGCCGGGTGAGCAGGAATTGCTCGGCCGCGGAGTGAGCGCCTGCGCCACCTGTGACGGGTTTTTCTTCAAGGATCAGGACATCGCCGTCGTCGGCGGCGGCGACTCCGCCATGGAGGAGGCCACCTTCCTGACCCGGTTCGCCCGCAGTGTCACCCTGGTGCACCGCCGCGACGAGTTCCGCGCGTCGAAGATCATGCTGGAACGCGCCCGGTCCAACGACAAGATCACCTTCCTGACCAACACCACCGTTGTGTCGGTCGAAGGCGACACGACCGTCACCGGACTGCGGGTGCGCAACGCCGTCAGCGGAGAAGAGTCCACCCTGGCGGTCACCGGCGTTTTCATCGCCGTCGGTCACGATCCGCGCTCGGAACTGGTTCGCGACGTCATCGACGTTGATCCGGAGGGGTACGTGCTGGTCCAGGGCCGCAGCACCGCCACCTCTCTGCCCGGGGTGTTCGCCGCCGGCGACCTGGTGGACCGAACCTACCGGCAGGCGATCACCGCGGCGGGCAGTGGCTGCGCGGCCGCGATCGACGCCGAACGCTGGCTCGCCGAAGCGCACGATACCGAGAGCACCGGAAGCCCCGGTAGCACCGAGATGATTGGAGCCCAGCCGTGAGCACCGTGACCGTGACCGACGGCAACTTCGCCGAGTCCGTGCTGATGAGCGCGAAACCGGTGCTCGTGGACTTCTGGGCGGCGTGGTGCGGGCCCTGTCGGATGGTCGCCCCGGTGCTGGAGGAGATCGCGGCCGAGAAGGCCGGAACGTTGACAGTGGCCAAGGTCGACGTCGACGCCAACCCGGCCACGGCGCGCGATTTCCAGGTGGTCTCCATTCCCACTCTGATCCTGTTCAAGGGCGGCAAGCCGGTCAAACGCATCGTCGGCGCCAAGGGTAAGGCGGCGTTGCTGAGAGAGCTGGCCAGCGAACTTTAGCCACCGTCGGGGTGCCGGGATGGAGACGAATTCGTTACCTGTGCTTGCGTCGAACGGTTTGGCGTAAATCCGCTTTCGTCTGCGACAATGCCTGTCATGTCCAGTCCCGGCGGCGGCCCCGATCTTCTGCGCC
>CAZRFC010000413.1:0-3790 GCA_964598975.1 uncultured Mycobacterium sp.
TGCGCTTGACCGAGCCGTCGGGGTTGACCGAGATGTATCCGCTGCCGAACTCGCTGGACACGTACACCGAAATCTCCAGCAATTCCGGGTCGGTGGGGTCCCGGCTGGGGTCCAGCGTCAGGTACGTGCTTTTCACCTCGTCGGGCTTGATGTTCAGCGTCTCCGGGGCGCCGCGCAGCACCCCGACGATCGCGGGGACGTCGAACTTGCCCAAGTCGACGGCGCGGTCGTCGCTGCCCTTGGAACTGGTCGACGGGTCGTCCCAGCCGCCCCGGTAGCTGTAGCTCAGCGTCCGGCGGTCGTCGCGCGGGTCGGGCCTGGTCAGTACCGCGTAGTCGGGATAGATGACCAACCGGTAGCCGACGGTGTCGCCGAACTTCTTCCGCATCTGCTCCAGCAGTCCGTTCAGACCGCCAAGGGAGTGCAGTTGGCGTGGCGGGGTCAGGACGACCGGGGCGATCCCGTCCGGCTTCGCACCCGGGTCGGGTGGGCGGGTGAACGGCGAACTCGCGTTGTTCCCGAACAGGCCCCAGCCGATGCCGACCCCAAGACCCACCAGAACTGCGGCGGCCGCGAGCCGCAGAGCCACCCCCGCTTGAGTTCCGGCCGCACGCGGGGCGCTCATTGTCGGCAGTTGGACCGGGACCCCCCTGATCTGGTGGCTGGTCTGGAGGTCCGCCACGATCGATCGCAATTCGCCGAGCGTGGCGGCGTTGGTCGCTGCTTTGACCCGCTCGCCGTGCTCGGCCATGGACAGCTGCCCCTCGGCCAGCGCGGTGTCGAGGATCTGGCAGGTGTCGGTGCGGTCACTGTCTTTGGCCCGCGTGCGGGCCGTCTGGCTGTTTGCCACAGGGATGATCGTAGAAGTTCTGCGGTCGGTCGCGTATCGGCGGAAAGCCCGCCGACGTACTCTGGTCAGCGTGCGACTGCAGCGACAGGTGGTGGACTACGCCCTGCGGCGGCGTTCCCTGCTGGCCGAGGTGTACTCCGGTCGCACCGGCGTCACCGAGGTTTGTGACGCCAACCCGTATCTGTTGCGTGCCGCCAAGTTCCACGGCAAGCCCAGTTCGGTGATGTGCCCCATCTGCCGCAAGGAGCAGCTGACCCTGGTGTCGTGGGTTTTCGGCGACCACCTGGGGGCTGTTTCCGGCTCGGCCCGCACCGCCGAGGAGCTGGTTCTGCTGGCGACCCGGTTCACCGAGTTCTCCGTACACGTGGTGGAGGTATGCCGGACTTGCAGCTGGAACCATCTGGTCAAGTCATATGTGCTCGGGACACCGCGTCCCGCGAAGGGCACCCGGCCGGCGCGCCGTTCGGGCGCGCGCACGGCCAGTGAATAACGACGAGGGTCACGACCGCACCGTCGCCCCGCCCTCGGGTGACGGCGTGCCCAGCGGTCCGCGTCACCGGGCCGAGGATCGGGACCCGTCCGACATGGTGCGCCCGCCGATCCGACCCGATGACCGGGTCACGGCGATCCTGCCGCCGGTGACCGCCGGCCCGAAGGTGTCCGATCTGCGCGACCCGGTCGACGAGGTGAAGGCCGCACTGGACGGCGAACCCAAGACCGCCCGTATCGCGACGACCCCGCCACCCCCGCCCAGCGATCCCGGTGACCGGGGGGTCCGCGGAACTGGCGACGGCGACGAAGAACCGTCGGGTCTGCGGCGGTTCTTCGGCCGCTGGACGCTGCGCCGCTGGCTGGCCGCTGCGGCCGCGGTGTTCATCGTGCTGCCGATCCTCACGTTCGGCCTGGCCTACCTGATCGTCGACGTGCCGAAGCCCGGCGACATCCGCACCAACCAGGTCTCGACGATCCTGGCCAGCGACGGCTCGGAACTGGCGAAAATCGTTCCACCGGACGGCAACCGGGTCGACGTCGACATCAACCAGGTGCCGATCCAGGTCCGCAACGCGGTGATGGCCGCCGAGGACCGCGACTTCTACAGCAACCCCGGCTTCTCCATCACCGGGTTCGGCAGAGCGTTGTCGAACAACCTGTTCGGCAACGACATTCAGGGTGGTTCCACGATCACCCAGCAGTACGTCAAGAACGCCCTCGTCGGCGACCAGCGCAGGGGACTCGGCGGCCTGATCCGCAAGGCCAAGGAACTGGTGATCTCCACCAAGATGAGCCAGCAGTGGTCCAAAGACGAAGTGCTGCAGGCGTATCTGAACATCATCTACTTCGGGCGCAGCGCCTACGGGATCTCCGCGGCGTCCCAGGCCTACTTCGACAAACCGGTCGACCAACTCACCGTCTCGGAGGGCGCACTGCTGGCGGCGATCATCCAGCGCCCGTCGACCCTCGATCCGGCGAAGGACCTCGAGGGCGCGACCGCCCGCTGGAACTGGGTGCTCGACGGCATGGTGACCATCGGTGCGTTGTCGAAAGAGGAACGCGCACAGCAGGTCTTCCCGCAGACCATCTCCCCGGATGCGGCCAAGGACGAGAACCTCACCACCGGCCCGAACGGGCTGATCCAGCGCCAGGTCGTCCAGGAACTGATGGACCTGTTCAACATCGACCAGGAGTCGTTGAACACCCAGGGCCTGCAGATCACCACCACCATCGACACGCAGGCTCAGAACGCCGCCGTCGATGCCGCGGCGACCTACCTGGACGGGCAGATGCCCGAGATGCGCACCGCGATCGTCTCCATTGATCCGCGCAACGGCGGGGTCAAGGCGTATTTCGGCGGAACGGATGCAGCCGGTTTCGATTTCGCCCAGGCCGGGTTACCGACGGGTTCGTCGTTCAAGGTCTTCGCCCTCGTCGCCGCCCTCGAGCAGGGCATGGGGCTTGGTTACCAGGTGGACAGTTCGCCATACAAGGTGGACGACAAGCTCACCATCACCAACTCCGAGGGCATGGGGTGCGGCAGCTGCAACATCGCCGAGGCGCTCAAGCAGTCGCTGAACACCAGTTACTACCGCCTGATGCTGAAGCTGAAGAACGGGCCCTCCGACGTCGCCGACGCCGCGCACCGCGCCGGCATCGCCGAGAGCATCCCCGGGTTCAAGCACACCCTGTCCGAGGACGGTCTGGGCGGTCCGCCGGGGCCGGGGGTCGTGCTGGGTAAGTACGAGTCCCGGGTCATCGACATGGCGTCGGCCTACGCCACGCTGGCCGATTCCGGCATGTACCACCGCCCGCACTTCGTCGAGAAGGTGGTCAACGCCCAGGGCGAGGTGCTCTTCGACGCCGAAGCCGACGGGAATCCCGGAGAGCGTCGCATCGAGGCGGACGTCGCCGACAACGTGGCCGCAGCGATGCAGCCCATCCCGGGCTGGTACAACGGACACACCCTGGCCGGCGGCCGGCCGTCGGCCGGCAAGACCGGAACCCACCAACTCGGTGACACCGGAGCCAATCGGGATGCCTGGTTCGTCGGCTTCACGCCGCAACTGTCCACCGCGGTGTGGGTCGGCACGGTCAAGGGCGACGTGCCGCTGGTGAACAGCTGGGGCGGTCCGGTGTACGGCGCCGGCCTGCCGGCCGACATCTGGAAAGCCACCATGGACGGTGCGCTGCAGGGCACCGACTTCGAGTCCTTCCCGACGCCGGGCGAGATCGGCGGCTACGCCGGCATCCCGGTTGCCCCGGCCCCGGCGCCGGTCTATAACGCGCCGGCACCGGCCTACACGCCGCCGCCGTCTCCGACCCAGCCCCCGGGTGTCGAGGTGCTGCCCGGCATCACCATCCCGCTGCCGCCCCCGCCCCCGCCCGGACTCCCGTTGCCCCCGCCCCCGCCCGGACTCCCGTTGCCGCCGCCCCCGCCAGGTCCGG
>CAZRFC010000414.1:0-3788 GCA_964598975.1 uncultured Mycobacterium sp.
GGCCAGGCGTTCGGGTTCGCCCTCTGCGCCGCCACGCCACACCGGTCCCACCGTATGGATGACGAATCTGGCGGGCAAGCGGTGGCCTTGGGTCAGCTTGGCCTCGCCCGTCGGGCAGCCCCCCAAGAGCCGGCACTCGGCCAGCAGGCCCGGGCCGGCGGCCCGATGAATGGCCCCGTCGACGCCGCCCCCGCCAAGGAGCGAGGAGTTCGCGGCATTGACGATGGCATCGACCGCAAGGGTGGTGATGTCGCCTTGGAGGGCGCGCAGGGTGGCGGTCATGGAGTCGGGTCCGTCATGCCGAATCGATAGGGTTGAAAGCGTCCTCCGAAGAAGGCGCATAACACCGTGCTGAAATATTGACGTCCAAGTCGACTGCCCCTAACGGTCAGCGCGTCTGTACTTCGCCTGTGCGACTGCGCCAAATACAAAACATGCTGCTGCCAAAACAATCCACCACCCGAGCACCCCGGTCGACCCAGCGATTGCGAACACAATCTTTTCTAGGCGCAGGAGTTCCCACGCCGGATGGGTGTAGAGGTCCCACGCGCGGTAGCAGCAAAAAGCACAGAACAAATAACTTCCCACAAACTTTGCAACATCCGGATTATCGGTGGGCAGGTCAAATTTCCATTTCCTGGTCCATCGCTCAATGTTTTCTTTATTAGGCCATGCAGGGCCAAGAAGAAGAATTATAAATATGGATCCAGCCAATGGAGCAAGAATCGTCCCGTGCTCTTGCTGGGGTACATTGAAGAGCAATAATGTGCTGACGGCAGCTAATAAACCAAAAATAATCTGGAGTAATATACGGAGTGCGCGCATATTGAGAGTCTTGATGTTCCAGTGAATCCTTGCTGGCACCGCTGTCGGCTTGAATCGTCAGGCGCGCCGCTTGAGTGCAGCTCCCACGGCCAGCCCGAGAAGACCGAATACACCTGCTAGAAAGCACGCAGTATGCAACTGGTCCATGCTTATGCGGCTCAGCAGGGGATTGCCGGTTGCGAATGGCCACCAAGGGGACATGTCTGAATGCATGATTCCGTCAAGGAGCACATGGGAATAGGTTCCTAGGAACGCCCCAGAAAGTGCCGCTGACCATGTAAATGGCATGTGGGGAAATTTGAGACGTTGGAGCACAAAAGCGCTTATGGGCTTGCCAGTGACGGTGGCAATGCCGCCGATCACCGACGCTCCCAACAGCGTATGGGTGGCCCCATGCAGGACGGACTTGTCTAGCAGAATGCCGATCAGCGGTTCAAGATCCATGAGGACTTGAGACCCGCCAAAGACCATGAAACTGAAGTGACGCCCGCCGACTGCCTTGAAGGCCAGCCCTGGACCGAGGTGTATGGGAGTGAACGGCATTGCCTGAACGGAGGAGTCGGTGAGGTTGCTCCGGTGGAGGGAAGGGCGCTATCACTTTCCGACAGCACTGGCGGACTTCTATTTGCTGGACGAATCGTTAGACCGAAGGCTGGGCGACCGCACGGCGAAAGTCCATGGTCCAGTTCGGCTCCCACGTCGTGCCGCCATCTGCCGAGAAGGCCTGCTGCCACCGGGGGTGGTCCGGGTTGGACGTTAACCAGGTGAACCGAATCCAGATGGGCGTGCCATTCAGCCGGTCCTCTGCGTAGAACGTTCCAACCCCGTTCTCGAAAGAACCCACGACCGGCACATCGAGTTGGTGGGGTGCCCGGGCATCCAGCCACCAGATGGCCCATTGCCGGCTTCGGGGGTCAAAAGACCGCAATGCGATGGCGCGGTATGGACCCTCAGGCAAGTGCAGCAGATTGTCCTCAATGTTTCCGAAGCCCCCCAGCACAGGGCGGGTAGACATTTCTCCCGGGAACTCGACCCATTCGGTGCAGCCCACCAGCCTGTCGCGCAGCCGCCGGTGCGTGACGCGCCAGTCCCCCACGGCAAACGCGAAGTCCGTGGGGGCATCATTTTCAATTCCAAGCAGCAAGATTTCGCTCCTTATTTCCTCAGAATGACATGGGTCGCGTGCTCCGAGGGCACGTGCTCAACACATTGATAACCCAAGCCGGGCAGATCAATGCCACCCCACAGGCTTTCACCAGAGCCAAGAAGGACCGGAGATATGGCGATATGCAGTTCATCTATCAGGCCGGCAAGCAGATACTGCCGGACTGTGCTCACACCACCGCTTAGCCGAATGTCCTGGCCGCCTGCCGCATGCCTTGCCTTTTCCAATGCCTCATGGATGCCGCCCGTTACAAAGTGAAAGGTGGTTCCACCTTCCATTTCCAGCGGGGGGCGTTGGTGGTGCGTCAGAACATATACCGGAACGTGAAAGGGCGGATTGTCTCCCCACCAACCCTTCCAATCGCTATCCGGCCAGGGCCCGCGCACTGGGCCAAACATGTTTCTGCCCATGATGGCGGCGCCCACGTTTTGAAAGCCCCTGGACGCAAACCTGTCGTCCACGTTTTTCGCACCCGCTGCGCCAAACAGCCTCTTCTGGAACGTATCGGTAGTGAATGCCCATTTGTGCAAACCCAGACCGCCAATACCCAGAGGATTCTCGAGGCTTTGGTCTGGTCCGGCACCAAATCCATCGAGGGAGATGGAGAAGCTTTCAACCCGCAAACGTGACATCGTCATCTCCCAATGGGGGCTCAATGAATTAACCGAAATGCAACGTCCACCTCGAATGCCAGGCTACCATTATTCTAGAAAAAGGAGAGCGCGCCGCAATACATGACCGTGTTGCATGTCACTCCCTGCGCGACCGAAAAACCGATGCCGGCCCCAACTATTCCCAGAAAGACAGATGCTGCATAGCCATGGGTTCCGGTGCGATCCCTGTTGGAAAATGCGATTGCACGGAGGATTAAGCCAGGAAGTGAAAATAAATGGCCTAACACAAGTAGGCCTTCTGGGCGGGATGAGAACCAATTTATTGACAAGTAGATGAGAATTGTCAGGAACATGACGACCGAAACACCAGCAAGGTAATAAGGTCGCATTTCCGCCCACGAACATATTTCGAACGTGACGATTGGTGCTAATAAAGGATAAAGGTAAGCACTGGACAGAGAATCTCCGCCAACTATTACTGCCACCACCAATAGGATATATCCACCCCAGAGGATGCTTTGTGGTGACGTGAAATACCTAGCACTCATTTTTGCTAACGACCAAGGTAAGCCACCCGCTGAGGGCGGCTTGGCCCAGCGGCAAGAAAAAGCGCAGCACCACGCAAGCGGTTCAGCTATACAAAAATGATAGCTGGTACCGGTTGCTGTACAAGCCCTGACAGCCAAAAATACTTGAAATCCCTGTGAACAGGGCGAAGCGCTGGAACGAACGGCTGGGCCCCGCCACTGCGCGTTTGGCAGGTCAGGCAGCCACACCAAAAAGGGACCCGACCACAGCGGTGGTTGCCATGGCCAACGCGCCCCAGAAGGTAACCCGTGCGACAGGCACGAGCGCCGGGGAGCCGCCCAGGCGAGCGGCAACAAGGCCGAGAATGGCAAGCGCCAGAAGCGATCCCCCGGCGATGCCCCATAGCCGCGCCGATGCCGGCAGAAGCAGAGCCACCATCAACGGCAAAGCAGAGCCGACTGCAAATGTGGCGGCGGACGCAAGGGCGGCCTGCACGGGTTTGGCGGCCAGCGTGTCCGATATACCGAGTTCATCTCGGGCATGTGCGGCGAGCGCGTCGTGCGCCATGAGTTGGGTTGCAACGCTTGACGCCAAACCCGTGTGAATCGCCCCGGATTTTGAGGAGGCTCCTTCGATTGAGAATGGAGCCATCATGA
>CAZRFC010000415.1:0-3785 GCA_964598975.1 uncultured Mycobacterium sp.
GACGGCATGACCTGTGGGATGCCCCGGCTGGCAACGGTGGTGTGGCTGACTATCGCATCGATAGTGCTAGGCGGGGCCATCTGGTTCTGGGCAACGGAGGGAGACATCCGGCTATGAACCTCGTGAGACGGTCGATATGGCACGACGTAAGGGGACATGAGTGGAAGTTCACCCGCCGCACTCGTCCCATCGTAGGCATCATCTGGCACGCCACACGGGGCAATCAGGGGTACACGGGCAAGAAGGAACTTTCCGCCTTCGTGAATTGGGCCATCTCCCCGAACAACCGCAACACGCGCTCAGGTTCGCCGGCGGCGGGGATATCGAACTACGGGATAGGGCCGGGGGAGATCGTCGAAGTCATCCCGGATGAGTACGAAGCGCGATTCAGCTCGTGGCCTTCGGACACCATCGCCCTTTCGGTGGAGGTCGCGCAGTCGAACAAGGGGCAGGCGATCGAGCCGGAGACGATACAGGCATGTGTCCAGTTCGCGCGGGAGAAGTCCGCAAAGTACGGCTTCCCGTTGACCCGCGTGTTCCCCGTGAACGACCGGACATGGACGGGGATGACGGGGCACGAGGACACGATCCAGGGGAAGGCGCAGGGGAAATCAGACCCCGGCCCGGAGTTCTGGGTGCCGTTTCTGGCGGCACTGAAAGGAGAAGAGGGATTGACTCCCGAGGAACTGCAACGAATTGAGGACATCGAACTCGCACTCGCGGCGGGTGGCGAGGAACGCGACGCGGACGGGAAGGCCAAGCCACGGGGCGACCGTCTGCTACTGGCCCGGATGCGGATCGTGGACACCGCAACGGGGAACGCACAGAGCTACGGCGACCGGGCAACCTCGGCGGTCGTGCTCAGCAAGCGGGCGCTCGCGGCCGTTAGCGCATTGGCATTGGCGGCAGGTGGGTACGGGCTTGCCGCATCCGAAGTCCTGAAAGGAATCACTCCATGAAAACCCTGAGCAGCAATCCGCTCGCCATCGGCGCGGTGATCATCGTCGCCGCCGTCCTGGTGAACTACCAACTGGTAGACATGACGCTCCTGAACCGGGCCATCGACATCCTCGTCGGTGGTGTTGGTGGCGTGGCTATTCAGAAGGCCCGCGACGGGAGGTCGGCATAGTACGTCGGGCCATCATCGCCGTGCTTGCGGTGGTGGCGGTGTACGCGGTGGTGTCGCTGACATTGGGAGAGTCAGCGAAGAAGCCCACCATCGAAGGGGCCGGGGATTTCCTCCAGTCTGACCCGGCCCCGCCCACCTACCATGTCGGGATGCTGTATCCTGAGGACGGCAGGCGAGCCTCTGAGCTAGCCGGGGTGCCACTCAGGGATGGAGTGGCTAAGCAGCGTGTGATCGCGGCTCCGGCCAACCCCCTCCCCGAACACGACCCCCTGACGGCATACGTCTACGACCCCGGCTGGACGCTTCCAACACCAGCTCCCCCGCCGTCTGCGCCCGTACAGGCGGCGCAAGGGGCACTCTCAGAGGGGGAGTTCGATTCCCACCTACTGGCGGCAGGCGTCCCCATCGAATGGTGGGCTGACTTCAAGGCCATCGCCCACTGCGAGAGTCGGTGGCGACCCGAGGCGATCGGTGACGGGGGCAACTCCATCGGCCTTATGCAGATGTGGTACGGGTGGGCGTCGAAGGCCGGGGTTACCGACCTTCTCGACCCTGTACAGAACCTGATCGCCGCGAAGTACGTCCGGGAAGTACGGGGCAGGTACGGCGGTGGTGGTGGTTGGAGTTGTGCGGAAACGTTGGGGATACCGTGACCTGCCCTGGAGGATGCGGCAAGGAGATGCCAGCGGGCCAACAGTGCTTCGACTGTGCCAGCCGTGCGGTAGAAGACTGGAAACGGCGGCGGAAGCCCTAGCGATGCTCCCTACAGCGATCCCCCTGGTAGGCGCAGCGACGGCACCAGAGCTTCCACCACAACGTCCCCAGCCAGTACCTCATCCGAACGCCTTTCGATACGCCGACATCATCGCGCTTAGCGGGTGACAAAGGAAATACGTTTCGCTTGTTAGCCCATGCTGAACTGGTGTAAAACGTGCCATGTTTGGTAAGGGGGCGAACCACGGTGCCATTGTTTCTGACCGTCATTGAATCCGAGAAAGCTACGTTTGAGGTACGCGGGGGCCGCGTCCGGGCGATCCCCCTTGAGGCCGATTCTGCTGTTCTTGCAGTAGTTCGTGGCCTATACGCAGCAGCAGGCGCTGGTGGTGCTTGTCCAACTGACCTGCGAGCCATTGAAGCTGACCCGGCTCGGTATCTGGAAGTTCAACCCCTGCCAGCTTAAGCAGCTCCCCAGGCGGCACGTCGAGAGCGTCAGCGATGGCTTGGAGCACCGAGGCCTCCAGTGATACACCTTCCGTACCACGCTCCAACTGCGTGACCCAGGGGCGGCTCCGGCCAATACGCGCGGCTAACGCCTTCTGACTCATGCGTTTCGCCTCGCGCACATCGCGTACATAGTCGCCGAGTGCTTCCCGATCCCCCGCCATAGGCCCGACATAATGGGTGGTTTTAACCAAAGTGTCTATAGCTAGTTGACAGAGTTGTGTTAGATTGGTTACATTCCTGACCATGACGTTTGAAACCAAACCCCACAAGCTCATGGTCGAACTCAGCCCCGAGCTGTCCCGGCTTCTCCGTGAAGAGGCCGAGCGCCGGAGCACCATCGCGCGGAAGGCGACCCTGGCCTCTGTGGTTCGGGAACTCATCGCCGAACACTGCGGGGTTAGCGGAGTAACCGCGTGACAAACAAAATCGAACATGGCGACATAGCTAATATACTGCGAACGCATAACACGCCTACGCGCATTAATCGAATGAACAGCGTAGACGCGTTACCGGCCCGCATGGCCTCGAAGGTGTGCGTTTCAGATTCGGGGTGCTGGGAATGGCAGGGAGCAAAGGACCGTGCCGGTTACGGGCGGTACGGCGACTGGCGCATTCACGGAACGAATATCGCGCACCGTCTCGCGTACATGTTTGTCTATGGGCCTATCCCCGAAGGCAAGGAACTTGACCACCTTTGCCGGAACCGGGGCTGCTGCAACCCCGACCACCTGGAGCCGGTGACGCATCGGGTCAACCTCCAGCGCGGAGTGCAAGGCGCGGTGACTCACTGCAAGTGGGGTCACGAACTAAGTGGGCACAACCTCTACATGGCTCCACGAAAGAACGGCGATCGCTTTCGCCAATGTCGCGCGTGCTTAGCGCGTCGGGCAAAGGAGCTAACCCAACGCCGCAAAGGAGGGGCCAACCACCAAGACCACTAAGACAGCGGCCCCGAGCGGTACTCGGGGCCACCACCAAGAACAGGCACGTTCTGGAGAGGATGTTAGCACAGATGGCTGCTGAACAGGCCGAAACCATCACATGTCCCCGCTGTGGCTTCACTGCCCCGGCGTACGACAGCGAACCCTATGCGGTGATCGCCCGGACTACCTACAAGGACGTTCCCGCCATCCGCCATAGTCCCGGACGTGGAATGCGAGACCACTACACCTACGAAGGTCGGTGTGCGGCAGGCGGCAAGTGGGGGATCGGCCCTTGCCCGAACGCAGCGAAAGGCGAACGCACGCGGCCGACGTGGCTGGAGGCCGGAGATGGCTCAACAAAGATTCCGCTCTGTGGCGTCCATCTCCGAGTGAAGGCGTACCAGGCATGACCGCCCTATCCAATCAACCAGTAGGCGACCGCATTCCGCACACCACCCTGATCGAGAACTTGATCTGGGCGCGTGACAACGGGTACGTTCCCGCAGATG
>CAZRFC010000416.1:0-3773 GCA_964598975.1 uncultured Mycobacterium sp.
GGGGTCACCGTCACCGCCGACCGGAGCATGGGCCTGCGCGCCGCCGGCATCGGGCAGGTGGAACTGGACAAGGTGACGGTGCCAATGTCCGCCCGACTTGGTGAAGACAACGCTGGCGACGCCGACTATTCCGAAGCGATCGCGCTGTCCCGATTGGGATGGGCTGCGCTGGCAGTCGGCACCTCACATGCGGTGCTGGACTACGTGATTCCCTACGTCAAGGAGCGTGAAGCGTTCGGCGAGCCGATCGCCCGCCGTCAGGCGGTGGCGTTCATGTGCGCCGACATCGCGATCGAACTCGACGGACTGCGGCTGATCACCTGGCGTGGCGCCGCCCGCGCCGATCAGGGCCTGCCGTTCGCCCGCGAGGCGGCACTGGCGAAGAAACTGGGCAGCGACAAGGGCATGCGCATCGGCCTCGACGGAGTGCAATTGCTCGGCGGTCACGGTTTCACTAAAGAACACCCGGTGGAGCGCTGGTACCGCGACCTGCGGGCCATCGGCGTCGCAGAAGGAGTTGTGGTTCTCTAATGGCAATCAATCTGGAACTGCCCCGCAAGCTCGAGGCCGTCATCGAGATGGGACACAAGGGCGCCGCGGAGATCTTCCGCCCGATCTCCCGCAAGTACGACCTCGACGAACACGCCTACCCCGTCGAGCTCGACACCGTCGCCACCCTCTTCGAGGGCATCAGCGCGGCCAACACCATCTCCTTCGCCGGCACCGACGCATTTCGAGACGCCGATGACGGCCCGAAGGGAAACATCAACGGCGGCAACATGTCCGCGCTGCTGAACGCCCTGGAGGTCTCCTGGGGCGACGTCGGCCTTCTGCTCTCGATCCCGCGCCAGGGCCTGGGCAATGCCGCGATCTCCGGGGTAGCAACCGACGAGCAATTGGAGCGCCTCGGCAAGGGCATCTGGGCGGCCATGGCGATCACCGAACCCTCGTTCGGGTCCGACTCGGCAGCAGTGTCGACCACCGCGGTCCTCGACGGCGACGAATACGTCATCAACGGCGAGAAGATCTACGTCACCGCCGGCGCCCGCGCCTCCCACATCGTGGTGTGGGCCACGCTGGACAAGTCCAAGGGCCGGGCGGCGATCAAGTCGTTCATCGTGCCGCGCGAGCATCCCGGCGTCACCGTCGAACGCCTCGAGCACAAACTGGGCATCAAGGCCTCCGACACCGCGGCCATCCGCTTCGAGAATGCCCGAATCCCCAAGGAGAACCTGCTCGGCAGCCCCGAGATCGAGGTCGAGAAGGGCTTCGCCGGGGTGATGGAGACCTTCGACAACACCCGCCCCATCGTGGCGGCGATGGCCGTCGGGGTGGCCCGCGCCGCACTGGAGGAACTGCGCGAGATCCTCACCGATGCCGGCGTGGAGATCTCCTACGACAAGCCGGCGCACGCCCAAAGCGCCCCGGCCGCGGAGTTCCTGCGGATGGAGGCCGACTGGGAGGCCGCCTACCTGCTCACCCTGCGCTCGGCCTGGCAAGCCGACAACGGCATCCCCAACTCCAAGGAAGCCTCGATGGGCAAGGCGAAGGCCGCCCGGGTGGGCAGCGACGTTACCCTCAAGGCCGTCGAATTGGCCGGCACCACAGGATATTCCGAGAAGACGCTGCTGGAGAAGTGGGCCCGGGACTCCAAGATCCTGGACATCTTCGAGGGCACCCAGCAGATTCAGTTGCTGGTGGTGGCGCGCCGTCTGCTGGGCCTCAGCTCAGCCGAACTGAAGTAGCCCAGGCTGAATCCCTGGCGGAAATCGGAGGAATGCCCGCCCAGGGTTCAGCCTCGACGGTCGGCAGACAGCGCGAGCACATGGCGCAGTTTGCCGCTGCGCTTGTTCGCTGCCGGAGGTTCGTCGGAGAGTTCCACCACAACCTCGGCTGAAACGCCCTGCGCGAGCAGGAATTCGGAGACCCGGCGGTGAACCCGCTGCCACACCTGACTGCGCATCGTCTCGGGGTCGGCCCTGAGCCGAATGGACAGCGTCGCCGGGGCGATCTGCACTATCTGATAGCTGTGCACGCCGGGCGTCTCCTCGACGACCTCGGATATTGCCAGCGGAAGCAGTACGGTCTGTCCGCCGCCGGTTCGCGGGACCCGCAGGATCTCGTCGGTGCGCCCTTCCACGACGACCGTCGGCAGCGGGCTTCCACACCGACAAGGCTCTGGGGCCACGACGACGCTGTCGCCGAGTTCATAGCGGATCAGCGGCTGGACGTAGTTGGCCAGATTGGTCACCAGTACGGTGTCCGAGCGTTGCCCCGGTTGCACCGGATTACCCTCCGCATCAACGGGTTCGAGGATGAACCAGTCGGAGTTGACGTGCAGCTGGCCAAGCCGGCACGGCAACGACAGCGGCGTCGCCTCGGACGCGTTGTACGTCTGAACCACCACGGCACCGAATATCCGCTCGGCGCGCCGTCTGGCACCGGGTAGCAGGGGTTCCCCACCACTGCTGATCACCAACGGCGAAATGTGCAGCCGTCCGGCCTCCTGCTCGTCGGTGAGCAGACTCAGGGCGCTCGCGTAGGTACTCAGCATAACGGGCTGAAACTCGTTGAGGGCAGCCACAAGTTCGGGCAGCGGATCGAGAACAGAGAAGTACCGGGAGTAGTGCCGGCGAATCGGAAGCTCACGCAGACGGCGCGCGAAGACGGTAGCAGTCAGGAAATGCCCTTGCCCGGCGAACACCGCGGCCTGCCGGATTCCGCGGGACAGCATGCGCGGCAACAATTTCAGTGGCAGAACTCCTGCCGACCGACCGTACGCCAACCCATTCATCACGGCCATGGCGCGCTTGTCCTGCACCAGAATGGCAGGCTCGGCGGTGGACCCCGAGGTGGTGAACACCACGTACCGGCCCAGGAAGTCGGCACCGATGGTACCGGGATCGGCTAGGAAGGCCTGCGTCTTGATCCTTGTCACCACGCGGTCGCAGACCCAGTCGTCGAACTGGCTCATCAAGATGGGCTTGCGAACCGGCGGCAGCCGGAAAAGTTCCTCTGGCGCCAACCCCTCCGTCTCCAGCCCGGCGTAGAGATCGGCGTAGAACGGCGAGCCCCGCCGAGCGTGGCGCAGCAGCGCATCGAGTCGTGCGGTCTGGCGTGCCCGGATGGCAGCCCGGCCACCCCGGACGGCCCGCCGCGCGTCCCAAGCGACGCCAAGCGCGGTCAGATTCTCGGCCAATTCCCCCACCCCCTTCGTTGAGTGTGCGTCCAGGGTGCCCGACATGCCGGCGGATTGCGCCCTGACCGCACGCTCAACGGGGTTGCAGACAAACGAAAGCGGGCCGCCCGGCTGATGCCGGACGGCCCGCTTCCCATCGCGCTTTAGGCCGGAGTGGCACCAAGGACGCGCTGCAGGTCGGGCTTCATCGCCTGAAGCTCACGACCCCAGTACGCCCAGTTGTGCGTGCCGTTGTCCGGGAAGTTGAACACACCGTTCTTACCGCCGGCCTTGAGGTAGTTATCCCGGAAGGTGCGGTTGGTGCGGATGGTCAGGCCCTCCAGGAAGGTGGCCGGGACGTCGCCGCCACCGAGTTCGTTGGGCTGGCCGTTGCCGCAGTAGATCCACAGGCGGGTGTTGTTGGCCACCAACCGCGGGATCTGGACCATCGGGTCGTTGCGCTGCCATGCCGGATCGCTGGACGGGCCCCACATGTCGTTGGACTTGTAGCCGCCGGCGTCACCCATCGAGATGTTGATCAGCCCGGGCCACCAACCCTCGGAGGGGTTGAGGAAGCCCGACATCGAGCCGGCAT
>CAZRFC010000417.1:0-3768 GCA_964598975.1 uncultured Mycobacterium sp.
GGCCAGATAGCCGGAAGTGCGGACGAACGCATAGTTGTCCAGCACGTCGAGGATCCCGGCGACCGGTTGGACGACGTCGTCCTCGCGAATTTCGGTCTCTCCGCCGCCCTCGCCGCCGGGCCGCTCGCCCCGCCGACGGCGGTCCCGGAATCGGCGCCCACGCCGACCCTGGCGATCCCCGCCGTCGTCATTCTGTCCGCCCTGCTGGCCGCCTGAGTTGGACTCCCCGCCGCTCTGCTCGGCCGCCGGCGCCTCGCGGCGGTTGTCGGACCGGGATTCACGGGACGCCGGGCGTTCGGACTCGCCCCTGGCACTGTCGGCCCGGTTCTCCGCCTTAGCACCCTCGCCGTCCTGGCCCTTGTCATCGGCTTTGTCGGCGGGCGCTTCAGCGGCGGGCGCTTCAGCGGCGGACGCCGTCCGCGGGCGGGCCTTGTCCTGCGTGTTGTCGAGTTCACCGTCGTGGCCGCCGTTGCGGGATCCGCCGCCGCGGACCTCGTTGATCGCGGCGATCAGCTCACCCTTCCGCATGCCCGAGGTCCCCTTGACACCGACCTGACTGGCCAGGGCGCGCAGTTCGGGCAGAACCATCGCGGCCAGCGAGCCACCCCCGGAACCCGACTTGGTCGGGCTACCTGGAGTTTCGGCCGCAGAGTTGTCCGCGGTGTGGTTCTCAGCCGTGATGAGGTCCGTATCAGTCACGGAATTCCTTTCTTTCCCCCGCGCTCTCGTCTCGCGGGGGTTTCTGGCGTCCAGCGGATTGGCTGGACGCTAAGTCTCACCGTTTCTCGGTGTCAGCGGGTGTCGGGCTGAGTGGCCACCGGGCCAACCGTCAGTCCACTGGATTAAACATCAAAAGTTGGTGATCGTCCTAGGTGTCGGCGCATTGAATACGCAGCAGTTGCTGGACAGTGTCGAGAATAGCCCGCTTCGCGGCACGAGGCAAGAAAGCCTCACCCGCGATTCTCCTGCGCGCCAACCGCGACGTCGGCGTTCCAGCGCACCGGACGCCCCACGCCGACCTCGGCGGTGGCAAACCCGTGTTCCCGAGCGAAGCCCAGCGCCTCAGCGGGCAAGTCGGCACCATTGGTCAGCGCCAGCACTGACGGCCCGGCGCCGGAGAGCACTGCCGCCACCCCGTTTTGCCGAAGTAGCTGCAGATATTGCGCCGACGCGGGCATCGCGGGGGCGCGTTGGGGTTGATGCAACAGATCCTCGGTGGCTGCCATCAGCAAATCGGGGCGCTGGGTGAGCGCGAGCACCAGCAAAGCGGCCCGGCTGACATTGAACCGGGCGGCCTCGTGGCTGACCTCGGCCGGCAGCAGCATCCGGGTCTCCGCCGTGGACGAGCGCACTTCGGGTATGCCGGGGAACAGTCGGATGTCGGGGTGAAGTCGAAGCGGAGCGGCGAAGTAGCCGGGTCCCGCGGCGCCGGCGCCCGGCGGTTGGGTCCACGAGACCACGGCGCCGCCCAGAACCGACGCCGAGGCGTTGTCCGGATGGCCTTCGAACTCCCCGGAAAGCTGAATCAGCTGCTCGGTGGTCAAGGCGGGGCGATCAGTCTGCACGGCAAGGGCATTCGCGGCAGCGAGACCGCCGACCACCGCGGCCGCCGAGGATCCCAGTCCGCGAGAGTGCGGAATAGCGTTGCGGCAGTTCACTTTCAGCCCAGACGCTTCGAGGCCCGCAGCGGCAAGACCACGCCGGACGGCTACCGCCACCAGGTTGTCAGCCCCGGACGCCACCTGCCCACGGCCCTCGCCCTCGACTTCGACAACCGTTGCACCGGAGGTGGTTTCAACCGTGACTTCGTCATAGACGGCCAGCGCCAAACCGAGGCTGTCGAACCCCGGGCCGAGGTTGGCGCTGGATGCCGCGACGGTCGCACTACCGGTCAACCCGGCGGGCAGCAGAACAGTCAACTCGGGGTTCCCCTGCCCTCAGTCCAGTCCCAGCGCGGCCACCACCGCAGCCGGATCCACGGGGATCGCGGTGACGGTCGGCATATCGCGCAGCGCGGTGTCGGGGTCTTTCAGTCCGTGGCCGGTGACCGTGCACACCACCGTCGAACCGGGGCGCACCCAGCCGTCCTCGGCAGCCTTGAGCAGGCCCGCGACACTGGCCGCCGAGGCGGGCTCGACAAAGATCCCCTCTTCGCGGGCGAGCAGGTGGTAGGCCTCCAGCAGTTCTTCGTCGGTGGCCGCCAGGAAGCGGCCGTCGGACTGCTCCTTGGCCGCCATGGCGCCGTCCCACGACGCCGGGGAGCCGATCCGGATGGCGGTGGCCAGCGTCTCGGGCTTGCTGACCGGGTGGCCGAGCACCAGTGGTGCGGCACCGGCAGCCTGGGTGCCGAGCATGCGCGGCAGGCTGTCACTGACACCGTCGCGGTGGTACTCGGTGTAGCCCTTCCAGTACGCGGTGATATTGCCGGCGTTACCGACCGGCAGGGCGTGGATGTCCGGGGCGTAGCCGAGAACGTCGACGATCTCGAACGCCGCGGTCTTCTGGCCCTCGATGCGCACCGGATTGACGCTGTTGACCAGCGAGATGGTCGGGTAGTCATTGGTGAGCTTTCGGGCCAGTTCCAGGCAGTCGTCGAAGTTGCCGTCGATCTGAATGATCTTGGCGCCGTGCATGACTGCCTGCGCGAGCTTGCCCATCGCAATCTTGCCCTGCGGGATCAGCACGGCGCAGGTGATGCCGGCGCGCGCCGCATAGGCGGCGGCGCTCGCGGAGGTGTTGCCGGTGGAGGCGCACAGCACCGCCTTTTGGCCCTTTGCGACCGCCTCGGTGACGGCCATGGTCATGCCGCGGTCCTTGAACGACCCGGTGGGATTGAGCCCCTCGACCTTGATATGCACGGTGCAGCCGGTCTTTTCGGACAGTCGCGGGGCGGGCACCAGTGGGGTACCGCCCTCCTTCAGGGTCACTGGAGTCCAGTCCGCGGCCATCGGGAGACGATCCCGGTAGGCCTCGATCAGGCCCGGCCAGGAGCATCCGACACGGCCACGGCAGTCCCCAAAGCCTCGCGCACGAGGCTGATCGGTGCTGGATGCTCTTCGCGCTAGACGCTCATCGCTCATTCGGTGGTTCCCTCCAGGCGCAGCACGCTGGTGACCTCGTCGACCACATCCAGATCGGCCAATGCGGCCACGGTCTCGGACAATGCGGCATCGGTGGCGCGGTGGGTGACGACGACGATACGTGCCGACCCGTCGGCCATACCCTCCTGGCGCACCTCGGCAATGCTGACTTCCCGCTTGCCGAACTCGGTTGCCACCGCGGCGAATACGCCGGGGCGGTCCTTGACCTTCATGCTGACGTAATAGCGGGTGGGAATCATCCCCATCGGGGCGATCGGCAATTCGGCGTAGCGGGATTCCCGCGGGCCACGGCCGCCCTGCACTCGGTTGCGGGCGGCCATCACCACATCGCCCATCACCGCCGAGGCGGTCGGGTTGCCACCGGCGCCCTGGCCGTAGAACATCAGCCGGCCGGCGGCCTCAGCCTCGACGACCACCGCATTGAAAGCACCGTTGACGGAGGCCAGTGGATGCTCCATCGGCACCAGCGCCGGGTAGACCCGAGCCGACACCCGTTGCTGCCCGTCGGTGGTGATCCGCTCGCAGATGGCCAGCAACTTGATGGTGCAGTCCAGTGCCCGGGCGGCCTCGAAGTCGGCCGGGCTGACCTTGGTGATGCCCTCCCGGTAGACGTCGTCGGCGGTGACCCTGGTGTGGAACGCGATCGAGGCCAGGATCGCCGCCTTGG
>CAZRFC010000418.1:0-3762 GCA_964598975.1 uncultured Mycobacterium sp.
GTGAGCGAGCTGATCTCCTGGGACTCCGAGGATTACAACGGTACGTTCTGCGACGAGACCACCGAGGGCCTGGTCAACGCCGGGTTCTGCGAGCGGGACAACACGATCGGCTGGGACCGCACCATCCTCCTGCCGTCGCTGCGAAACGCCTACGGAGACATGGCGATCACGATGGTGCTGGCCCACGAATACGGCCACGCCATTCAGAAGTCGGCCGGCATCAACCCCAAGGGCGTGCCCACCCTGGTCACCGAGCAGCAGGCCGACTGTTTCTCCGGGGTCTACCTGCGCTGGGTTGCCGAGAACAAGTCGCCGCGCTTCACGCTGAGTACCGGCGAGGGCTTGAACAACCTTCTGGCGGCGATGATCTCGTTCCGCGACCCGTTGCTGTCGGAGAACGAGGGCTACACCGTGGGCGACGAACACGGGTCGGCGTTCGAGCGCATTTCGGCCTTTCAGTTCGGGTTCACCGACGGTACCGCCGCGTGTGCGTCAATCACGCTCAAGGAGATCAAGGAACGCCGCGGCGAACTCCCAGTGGGCCTGCCGTCCGATCAGAGCGGCGAACTGCCGGTGACCGAGAAGTCGGTCCGGTCGGTCATCGATGCGATGAATCTTTTGTTCACTCCGAAGAACCCGCCGAGGCTGACCTTCGACGCCGCATCCGCGTCAACCTGTGCCGATGCCCGGCCCAGTCCCCCGGTGTCCTACTGCCCGGCGACCAACACCATCGCCGTCGACCTGGGCGGCCTGCAGGCCCTGGGCACCGCCACCGAGGGCTACGAGGGACCGCCACTGCAGGGCGACAACACCGCCTACTCGGTGCTCACCTCGCGGTTCATGATGGCGCTTCAGCACGAGCACGGCGGCGTGGCACTCGACACCGCCGAGGCCGGGCTACGCACGGCCTGCCTGACCGGGGTGGCCACCACCAAGCTGTCCAAGACGATCACCACGCCGGACGGTGACGCCGTCGCACTCACCGCCGGAGACCTCGACGAAGCGGTGTCCGGTCTGCTGACCAACGGCTTGGCCGCCGGCGACGTCAACGGCGAAACGGTGCCCGCCGGGTTCTCCCGGATCGACGCCTTCAGGGTCGGGGTGCTCGGCGACGTGGACCGCTGCTACAAGCGATTCCAGTGATCACACCGCCCCGGTGACTACACGGCTTTGGTGACGCCGTACCAGGACAGGATCGCGTCGCCGGACTTGTCCGATTTGGCCAGCGTCGCGTAGGAGCGGATGAAGGACTCCCCCACGCACCCGTCGATCTTCACCCGGAACCTGCTGATCGACACCCACGGTTCGGCGGACTCGAACTGCTTCTTGGTCACCGGAACGGTGTTGATGATGCCCGGTTTGAGGCCCACGGTGATCCCGCCGTTGATGTTGGCACCGATGCCGGGGACCAGACCGTCGGGCAGGACGCCGGGGAAGTCGAGGCCGAAGTATCCGATCGAGGGGTTGAGGCCCGCGGTACCGGTGAGGGAGACACCGTTGGCAGTGCTCATGTCGATCCCGCAGCCGATCTGGTAGCCGACCTCGAAAACACCCTTGGGGGTTTCGCCGTCACCGCCGGTCAGAGTGCCGTTGTAGACGCCGCTCACTTCGTACTCCCGCGTCGAGATCGCGGTGGTCAGCGGCGCGACCGGCGTCTGCCTCTCGTCCCTGGCCGAGACGGTCAACGTCCAGCCATCCGGTGCGGTGGTGGTATTCGGCGGACTGGACGGCACGTCCCCCGAATTCACCGCCGGGCGGCGTCCGGCCCCGGATCGACCACCGCGACCGGCGCGATGCTCGGCCCCGCCGGAACGGCGGGCGCGGGCACCGCGGGAGCCGGCGGCGCGGGTTCGGCACCAGCGGGCGCGGCTGCGATCAACGCGCCCAGCACCGCCAAGACCGCCCCGCCGCGTGTCATCCCGGACACCATCTGATCACCCTCCGCAAACGTCTCCAGGCAACCTACAGGTGCGGTTCGCCCACCATGACAGCGTCCCCGGAATGGCCGTCCCCGGCCAGTTTGACCATGCCCCACTCAGCCGGGCCGGCCAGCAGTCCGTGACTGGGCAGCACGCGAGTGGTGTAACCCATCGTGCCGGCCATCGGCAGCGGCGTGGTCGCCGAGAAGATCTCGGTGCCGCCCTCGCCGGAACCGATGTGCGCCATGTCGATGTAGTGCGGGCTCTGCAGGGTTCCGGTCGAGTCGACCCTGCCAAGGACCGCCTGCACCACGACCTCGTCGGGCCGCAAACCGGCCAGGATCACCGTCGCGGTCAACGTCAGTTCCGAGCCGAGCAGCGGGGTGTCCGGCAGTCCGGTGCTGTCCACATCGGTGATCGCCAGGTAGGGCCACGCCTCGGTCACCCGCTGCCGGTAGGCGGCCAGTTCCCGGGCCTGCCCGAACGGGAGGCCGTGGATCGGTTCGATGGTGCGGCGCAATGACGCCGCCGCGGGGGCGTAATACTGATCGGTGTAGTCGCGCACCATCCGGGAGGCCAGCACCTTGGGTCCCAGGGACAGCAGGGTGTGGCGCACCATTTCCACCCACCGGCCGGGTACGCCGTTGTCGTCGCGGTCGTAGAACTTCGGCGCCACCGAATTCTGCAGGAGGTCATAGAGCGCTCTGGCCTCCAAGTCGTCGCGGCGTTCCTCGCTCACCACTTCCGCGCTGGGAATCTCCCAGCCGTTCTCCCCGTCGAACCACTCGTCCCACCACCCGTCCCGGATGGACAGGTTCAGCCCGCCGTTGAGTGCGCTTTTCATGCCGGACGTTCCGCAGGCCTCCAGCGGACGCAGCGGATTGTTCAACCAGACGTCGCAGCCCCAGTACAGCAGCCGCGCCATCGACATGTCGTAATCCGGGAGGAAGGCGATGCGGTGCCGCACTTCAGGGCGGTCGGCGAACCGCACGACCTGCTGGATGAGCGCCTTGCCCGCATCGTCGGCGGGATGGGACTTGCCCGCCACGATCAACTGAATGGGCCTGTTGTCGTCGAGGAGCAGCGCCTCCAGACGGTCCGGGTCGCGCAGCATCAGGGTCAGCCGCTTGTAGGTCGGTACCCGGCGGGCGAACCCGATGGTCAGCACCCCGGGATCGAAAGCTGTTTTGATCCAACCCAATTCGGCCTCGATGGCGCCGCGCTCCAGCCATGACTTGCGGATCCGGCGGCGGACGTCCTCAACCAGCTTGGCACGCAGCTGGCAGCGGATCCACCAGATGTGACCGCTGTCCACCTGCTGCAGACGCTGCCACTCCACCGGATCGCGCAACGCCTCGGCGTGGCCGGCCAACTCCCCGGCCAGTCGCAGCCACTCCGGAGCGGCCCAGGTCGGACCGTGCACTCCGTTGGTGATCGAACCGATCGGCACCTCGGCCGCGTCGAAGCCCGGCCACAGCTCGTCGAACATCGCGCGGCTGACCCGCCCGTGCAACTGCGACACCCCGTTGGACCGCTGCCCGAGCCGTAGGCCCATATGGGCCATGTTGAACTTCGAGGGGTCCGATTCGGCGCCGAAGCCCAGCACGCGCCGCACCGGCACCCCGGGCAGCGGACCGACCCCGCCGTCGCCACCGAAGTAGCGCTCCACCAGTTCGACCGGGAAGCGGTCGATACCTGCCGGCACCGGCGTATGGGTGGTGAACACCGTCGATGCCCGGACAACGGCCAGGGCGGTGTCGAAGTCGAGGTGGTCGGAGGCCATGAATTCCCGGATCCGCTCCAGGCCCAGGAATCCGGCATGGCCCTCGTTCATGTGGAACAC
>CAZRFC010000419.1:0-3751 GCA_964598975.1 uncultured Mycobacterium sp.
GAAGTCGTCGACGTTGGCGATCTTGTCGCGCAGATCCTTGATGATGACGGCGGTCTCGCGGAACTGCTGGGCCTGCTCGTCGGTGGCCTGGCCGAGCTGGGTCTGTAAGTCGTACTGCCGCTTGATCAACTCGATGGAGTTGGTGATCTCACCGATCTGGGTCAGCAGGCTCTGCGCTGCGGTCTGCTGGAACGGCAGCGTCTCCAACTGGGTGGCGGCCTGCATGCTCATCTGGAACGGTATCGAAGTGTTGTCCAGCGGGGTGCCCAGCGGCCGGGTGATGGTCTGCACCAGCGCCACCCCCGGGGTGCGGAACACCTCCTTGGCCACCTTCTCGATGGTCAGCATGCTCGCCGAGTTCCGCAGATCCTTGTCGCTCTCGATCATCAGCAACTCGGGGTTGAGCCGCGCCGAGGAGAAGTGCCGTTCGGCGGCGGCATACCCCTCCACCGCCGGGGTCGACGGCGGAAGATAGTTGCGGATGTTGTAGCTGGTCTTGTAGCCCGGCAGGGCGAGCAGTCCGATCAGGGCGATCCCGACCGACACCACCAGGATCGGCCCGGGCCAGCGCACGATCGCGGTGCCGATCCGCCGCCACCCCTGGGTGCGCATCTTGCGTTTGGGGTCGAAAAGGCCGATGAAGCTGCCCATCGTCAGCACCGCCGGGGCCAGCGTGAGCGCGGCGAGCAGGGCCACCGCGATACCGATGGCGGCCGGGATGCCGAGGCTGTTGAAGTACGGCAGCCGGGTGAACGTCAGGCAGTACAGCGCCCCGATGATCGTCAGGCCCGAGCCCAGCACCACGTGCGAGGTACCGCGGTAGGTGGTGTAGAACGCCTCCTCGCGGCCCTCACCGGCGTGCCGCGCCTCGTGGTAGCGGCCGAGCAGGAAGATCGCGTAGTCGGTGCCGGCCGCGATGGCCAGCAGGGTGAGCAGGTTCGTCGAGTAGGTCGACAGCCCGATCAGGCCGGCGTCGGCCAGGTAGGCAACCACCCCGCGGGCGGCGGCCACCTCGATCGCGACGATCAGCAGCACCAGCACGGTGGTGAAGATCGACCGGTAGACGATCAGCAGCATCAGGAAGATCACCGCGAAGGTGATGGCGGTGACCTTGTGGGAGCTCTTGGACCCGACCGAGAACTGGTCGTGGATCAGCGGCGCCAGACCGGCGACATAGGCCTTCAGTCCCGGCGGCGGCGGGGTGTCGGCGACGATGTCGCGCACCGACTGCACCGACTCGTTGGCCAGCAGCTCGCCGAGGTTCCCGGCCAGGAACAGCTGGGCGTAGGCGGCCTTGCCGTCCGGGCTCTGCGCGCCCGCGGCGGTCAGCGGATCGCCCCAGAAGTTCTGGATGTACTGGACGTGCTCGGTGTCTTTGGCGAGCTTGTCGATCAGGGTGTTGTAGTAGGCGTGGGCCTCGGCGCCCAACGGCTGATCGCCCTCCAGGACGATCATCGCGGCGCTGTCGGAGTCGAACTCGCCGAACACCTCGCCGATGTGCTTCATCGCCAGCGCCGAGGGCGCGTCGGGGGCCGACAGCGCGACGTTGCGGACCTCGGCGACCTTCTCCAGCATCGGCACCGAGGTGTTGGTGAACACGGCCAACGCCAACCAGAACAGCACGATGGGCACCGAGAGACGGCGCAGCAGTTTGGCGGCGCGGTGTCGGGACTGGCGGTGCTCGCTCATCCGAGCCGCCTCATCCGGATTTGTCCAGACAGTAGGTGTAGGCGCTGGTGGCCTCGACGACCTTCTCGACCTTGACCACGCCGTCGATGACGATGCGGCAGCCCAGATAGCTTCCGTTGCTCTGCGCCATGATGTTGACGACGACCGCCGGGGCGGTGGTGGAGTCCTCGTAGGCCCACGGCAGGGTGGTGCCCTCGACGTGCTGGGGCTGGGCGTGGATGTCGGTGTAGCTGATCTTGGCGATGGCGCCGGGCTCACCGAACACCTCGAGCAGGACGCGCTTGGGGTTGAACGGGGCGATGGCCTGGGCGCCGGCGTCGGCGGTGGCGCCGCCCTTATCGGCGTCGGCGGCGTAGTGCAACCGGTAGACGGTGAATCCGGTGATCGCCACGACTGCGATAGCGACCAGGAACATCCATCCCCGGGTCAGCAGTCGCACGCCAGACACGGTACGTGACGGCGGCGGTGAGCGCGGCCAATGGCGGCCGCGGTCAGTCGGCGGTGGCGGGCACCACCCGGCCGAGCATGACCTGACCGGCGACGATGAGGCTGGCGAAGGCGAAGATCAGTGCCGAAGCCACCCAGGCCAGCGCCTGGCCGGTCTGGCCGTAGAGGGCCGGGACGAATCCGATGGCCAGACCGTCGAAGGCCATCGCCCAGGCGGCCGCCCAGGTGAACACCACCCGCTGATCGAGGCCGCGGATCCGGGCGACCCACTGTAGGAACCACACCGTCGGCGGGGCCGCCAGCGCGCAGGCGAGGTAGACCACGACGCGTTTGGGCGCGTCCAGAAACAGCGACGCCGGCAGCAGGCCGATGACGATCGCGAATGACAGGGCGACTAGGGCGCCGACCACGATTCCGGTCAGCACCGCACCGCTACCACGTTGGACCACGTCCCCGACTCCTTTTTGTAGTGCGAACTACAAAAAGGGTAGGCACTGCGCGCTCTACGATCAAGCCGTGGGCTACAAATACTCCCGGCAGGACCTCCTGCGGGCGGCGACCGAACTCGCCACCGAATCGGGGATCGGGTCGCTCACCTTCGGCTCGGTCGGCAGGCGCCTCGGGATCAGCGACCGCACCGTCGTCTACTACTTCCCCAGCAAGAACGACATGATCGCCGCGGTCATCGCCGCGCTCGGCGAACAACTGCAGACCACGCTGGCGTCGGCGTTCGGCGACTCCGCCCTGCCGGTGCGCGACCTTCAGCGCCGGGCCTGGCCGGCCCTGGCATCACCGGCCGCCGACCCGGTCTTCGCGGTGTACTTCGAGATCGTCGGGCTGGCCAGCGCCCGGCGCGAACCGTATGCCTCGCTGGTGCCAATCCTCGTCAACGGCTGGGTGGACTGGATCGAACCGCGGATCGCCGCGGGCAACGCGGCCGAGCGACGCCGCCAGGCCCAGGCGTCGGTCGCGGTGCTCGACGGGCTGCTGCTGGTGCGCCGCATCTGCGGTCCGCGGGCGGCCAACGGCGCCGCCCGCGAGTTGGGCATCGGCTGAACTACTGCCGGGCCCGCACCAGTTCGAGCACCTCGGCGCCGAACTGCTCGAGCTTGCGCGCGCCGATGCCGGGGATGGCGACCAGGGCGGCGTCGTCGACGGGCAGCGACTCGGCGATGGCGATCAGGGTGTTGTCGGTGAACACCACATAGGCCGGAACCTTGAGTTCGCGGGCGGTATTGAGCCGCCATTCCTTGAGCTGGGCGAGAAGTTCGTCGTCGATATCCACCGAGCAGGTCTCGCAGCGGCGCAGCATGATGGCCGGGGCGCTGGTGAGCACGGCGTTGCAGACCCGGCAGCGCGGGGTGGCGCCGCGCTGGCGTCGCGGTTTGTTCGGACCGGCCGGCTCGGCGCGGCTCTGCGGGGCGATGCCGCCGAGGAAGCGGGACGGTTTGCGGGACTGCCGGCCGCCGGGAGTGCGGGCCAGTGCCCAGGACAGTTCCAGGTATTTGCGCGCCCGGGTGACCCCGACGTAGAGCAGTCGGCGTTCCTCCTCGACGGCTTCGCTGTCGGGGCCGTGGGCCAGGGCGTGGGAGATCGGCAGGGTGCCGTCGGCCAG
>CAZRFC010000420.1:0-3749 GCA_964598975.1 uncultured Mycobacterium sp.
GTGCGAACGGGGTGTAACTGCCGGCGATGAACACGAAGATCATCGAGTGGTCGAGGCGCTTCATCCACTTGCGCGCGCTCGCTGATTTCCAGTTCACCCGGTGGTAGGTTCCGCTCACCGTGAACATCCCCACGCTGGTCAGCGTGTAGAGCAGGGTGGCGAGTCCGGCGCGGGTGCCCTGCAGCGCCCAGGACACCGACACCAGGCTGGCTCCCGCGACGGCGGCCACGATCGCGGCGTACACGTGGATCCAGCCGCGAGCCCGCGGCTTGCCGAGGAACTGGCTGACACCGTCGACAACGGCTTCGGGAAAGTCCTCAGCCTGTCCGGGGGCCTCCCCCTGGACGGAACCGCCGGGCCGACGGGTTAGGTCGGGTTCGGTCACATCGGCGTCTGCGGTCATGTCCACCTCCCTGCTGGACGTGAAGAGCGCAACTCTTCTCCCCACGGTGACAGTAGTCTTGATGGTCGTGGAGATCATTCCCCCGCGCCTCAAGGAGCCGGCCTACCGGCTTTACGAGATGCGGTTGCGGCAGGAGCTTGCCAGCTCTAAATCCGCACTTCCACGCCACATAGCCGTTCTCTGCGATGGTAACCGCCGGTGGGCGCGTGATGCCGGTTACTGTGACGTGAGCTACGGATACCGCATGGGTGCGGCCAAGATCGCCGAGATGCTGCGTTGGTGCGCCCGCGAAGGCATCGAGATGGCCACCGTGTACCTGCTCTCGACGGAGAACCTGCAGCGTGACCCCGAGGAGTTGGCCGCCCTCATCGAGATCATCACCGACGTCGTCGAAGAGATCTGTGCGCCGGCCAACCGATGGAGCGTGCGCACCGTCGGTGATCTGGGATTGCTCGGTGAGGAACCGGCGCGACGGGTGCGCGACGCCGTCGATACCGCTACCGCCACCGCACCGGCCGGTTCCTTTCACGTCAACGTCGCAGTGGGTTACGGCGGCCGGCAGGAGATCGTCGACGCGGTGCGTCAACTGTTGGGCAAGCAGTTGGCCGACGGCGCAACGCCCGAGCAGATGATCGAGTCGGTCACCGTCGAGGGCATCTCGGAGAACCTCTACACCTCGGGTCAGCCCGACCCGGATCTGGTCATCCGCACCTCGGGGGAGCAGCGCTTGTCCGGATTCCTGCTGTGGCAGAGCGCCTATTCGGAGATGTGGTTCACTGAGGCGCACTGGCCGGACTTCCGCCGCGTCGATTTCCTGCGTGCGTTGCGCGATTACAGTCGCCGGCACCGCCGGTTCGGCGCCTAGCCATGGTCGCCCTCTCCTCGCTGGTCTTTGTGCTCGCGTGGTGGATGGGGCTCTATCTGGTCTCCCGCGATCCCAGAAAGCCAGTGCTCGTCCTCGCCGCCGTCGGCCTATGCGGGTTTGCGGTCGTGGTGGCACTGGACGCGGTCCGGGCTGTGGGGTCGCGGCATTCGGAGTTGTTGAGCCGCATCGAGATTTATCTGGCGGCGGTGCCGGCGATCGCATGGTTCGCCGTCGTGCTGGAACTGGCCCGTCCGGCGGACACCGAGCGGAGCCGCGGTCGTGAGTTGATACTCACCAGCCTTGTCGCCGTCGCGGTTCTGCTTGGGGCGGCGCTGGCCGGCAGCGTCAACGGTCCACTGCGGCTGGGGCATTGGGTGATGATCGCGGTGATATCGGTGTCCACCCTCGCCGCGATGGTGGCTGCGGTTCGGAATCTGTCCCCGGGTCGCTCCGCTCCTGCCCGCCGGGAGCCGAAGCAGCCGGCCCGGGTGGCCGGTGCCGTGGCCGTCGCCACGTTGTTCTTTGCGTTGAGCAACGCGATTCTGCTCATCCCTCTCGGGCTGGTGCCCAGTTGGCTGGCTCTGGCGGCGACCGGTTTTGACGTTCTCCTGCTCGGTGTCGCCGTGGCGCTCTGAGACTCGTTCGACGAGGGCCAGGCGCTGCGTGCGTCGATGCTGCGGTCATTCCTCGGGTCCTCGCTCGCGGCAGCCCTACTGGGTGGTCAGCTGTTGGTGGTGATCGCTGTCCTCGACACGGATGTCGAGGACAGGGCGGCGCTCGTTGCCCTGGTCTTCACCACGCTCGCAGTTGCCATCGCGGTCACCGTGCTCGCCGATCCCATCGCCGGCCTGCTGGATCGCGTCGCGTTCTCCCGATCTCCCCGGCTGCGGGCAGACCGGGCCGTGCTGCGCACCACCGGAACCGCGCTCGCCGTGCGCTCACCAGGTCCACTCGACGATATGGACGACGAGACCTTCGCGCGGCTGACCCGCCGGGCCCTCGGCCATTACGGAGACTTGGCGAAGCTGGTCGCCAGTCCGCTGACGCAGCTGCCGCAGATCGACGCGCGCCTGGCCGCGCGGGGCGCGCCCGACCAACCCTTGGAGCGGGCCGCCGAACTTCGGTCCCTGCTGGCTGAGCGGATCGGACAGCTCAAGCCCCGCGACGGCGGCGACTTCGGAACCAGCGAGCAGTGGCGCTACTACAACGCGCTGTACTTCCCGTACGTGGTCGGCGTACGCGCCTACGCGCAGAACGCGACTGCCGCCGGACTGGACCCGGTAGCCCGCCAGGCCTGGCAGTGGCTGGTCACTGAAGTGCCGCAGCGGTCCTTCCACAACTGGCAGAATGCGGCGGCCCGGCTGATCGCCGCCGATCTGCGCGCCCCTATCCCTGCGGTGCAGCAGCGCTAGAACACCCGTTGGCAGTGCTTGGCAGTGCCGCTGGTCGCCCTGGCAGTGGTCTCTGAGCAGGCTCGATGGTGTCGGAACCAATCGATCCTGAGGAGGCCACGTGATCACCGCCCCAACCATCCGCAACGACGGCCTACTGCGCCGGTCGATCCGGCTCGACGGTCTCGGAACCGGAGTGATCGGTCTGGCAATCGCCGCGTTCGCCGGATCGTTCGCCGAACTGACCGGGCTGCGGCCGGCGTGGAGTTACAGCATGGCTGTGGCATTCATCGGCTATGGCGTCGCAGCCAATTGGCTGGCGGGCAGGCCCAACATCCGTCCGATCGGCACCGGACTGTGCCTTTTCAATTTCGTCGGCACCGCGGCCCTGTTCGCCGCAGCTGCTGCGGGCGTGCTCGGGCTGACCGGAGCCGGCAAAGCGGTGATGGTGGCCTTCGGCCTCTACACCCTGATTTTCGGAGTCCTGCAACTGATGGGGTTGCGCCGCCTGGCGTGATCCCTGGAGAGGAGAAGAAATGGACCCCATGATTGCTGCCGGCGCATTGATCGGTGGAGGCTTGATTCTGGGTGGTGGCGCGATCGGCGCCGGAATCGGTGACGGCATAGCGGGCAACGCCCTGATCTCCGGTATCGCCCGTCAGCCAGAAGCCCAGGGGCGGCTGTTCACGCCGTTCTTCATCACCGTCGGACTGGTCGAGGCCGCCTACTTCATCAACCTGGCGTTCATGGCGCTGTTCGTGTTCGCCACCCCGGGCGGGTAGGTCATAACGGTTAGATCTTGCGGAGCCGCAATCGGTTGATCGAGTGGTTGGCGTCCTTGCGCAGCACCGCCGTCGCACGCGGGCGGGTGGGCAGGATGTTCTCGATCAGGTTGGGCCGGTTGATGGTTCGCCAGATGTCGCGGGCCGCGGCGACGGCCTGCTCGTCGGTCAAACCGGAGTAGTGGTGGAAGTGCGATGCCGGGTCGGCGAAGGCGCCGGCCCGCATCGCCAGGAAGCGTTCGATGTACCACTGCTCGATGTCCTCGATGCGGGCGTCGACGTACACCGAGAAATCGAACAGATCCGAG
>CAZRFC010000421.1:0-3740 GCA_964598975.1 uncultured Mycobacterium sp.
CGTCGGCATCGCCAAGGCCAGCCTCTACAAGCATTTCGGCAGCAAGGAAGAGCTCTGCTGCGCCGCCCTGGTCGAGGTGCTGCACCTGGTGAACGACTTCATCACCACGCTGGAACCCACGCTCCCCCCGGTGACCAAGCTGCGCGCCGTGGTGCGCTGGTCGCTGGAGCGCCAGATGGCGGGCGAGATCCCGCTGCTGCCGAGCCACAATTCCAGCCTGCGGGCGGTGCTGATGAGCAACCAGGATTACGCCGGCAGCGTGGAGCGCCTGAGCGACACGCTGGGCGCGTGGATCGTCCAGGCGCAGGCCGAGGGGGTGCTCGACCCGGAGTTGCCGCCGCTGGTCGTGCTGTACACGCTCTACGCGCGCGCCTGCGACACCGTCGCCGGCCTGCTGCTCGAAAGCGGCCTGTACCAGCGGGAAGACATCATCGAACTGGTGCTGCGCACCTGCTTCGACGGGCTGCGTTCCCGCTGAGCGCACGCGGGCGCCCAGCCGGGCGCCTCAGCGGACGATCAGCACCGGCACCCGGCTGTTGGCCAGCACCTGCGTCGTCACCGAACCCATGACCAGGGTCGCGAGTGCGCCGTGGCCGTGCGAGCCCATGACCAGCAGGTCGTACTTGCCGGCATCGGCCACCTTGCCGATGGCTTCGCCCGCCGGGCCGACCTTGACGATGCGCTTGGTCACGACGCCCTTGCGCTCGAGGAACTTGGTCACCGGCGCCAGCACCTTTTCGGCTTCGTCGGCGTAGTACTTGTCGACCACGTCCTTGCCCAGGGCCGCGCGCGCCCGGGGGGGCAGCGCTGCCTGCACCGTGATCACGCTGTAGGCGTGCTTGGGGCCCAAGAGCTCGTCGTGCGCCGCCAGGTAGGCCAGCATCTTCTTCGTGTAGGCGCTGCCGTCGACAGCAAGCAGGATGTCCATTGCGTTTTCTCCATGAGGCATGAGGGACCGGCGGCCGTGGCGGCCGTCGCGGCATCATACGGGCAGGCGCGCGGCGGCTGAAGCTCCGTAATTTAAGGAAAAATGACCGCTAGCGCTTGTTGGGTATAGGTTTTTCGCTTCTTTAACAATAGCAAAATACCCATCCGGAACACGGCAGGTGTCAGGGCCGCATGCCCGCGGCGGCACGGTCCACGGCCTCGGCCAGCGCCTGGAATTCGGCCGGCCGGACCGCGCGCCGGCGCTCGTGGCCCGACTTGGACAGCAACTGGAACTCCCAGGGCGCGCGCTCGCCGGCGCGGTAGGCGGCGGCCGCCTGGCGGAAGGCCTCGAGGGAGACTTCAAACGCCGCCTGCTCCTGGTAGCTGCATTTGCGCTGCATGAGGTCGCGCAGGTTGCAGGTCGAGCTCTGCCGGTGCTCCAGCAGCGCCACCTTCGGCGCTCCGGCGTAGCGCGCGGTGTCGATGCCGTGGAAGGTGTAGTCGATGTAGGTTTCCGAAAACACCACGCGCACCGCCACGGCGCGCGTCTTGCGGTCGATGCGCGCCTGCAGGTAGGCCGTGCCTGCCGTATTGGGCGGCTCCTGGCCATGGGCACCGGCGGTGTCGATCAGCACGGCCCCGCTGGCCGGGTCGTCGTGCACGGCGGTGCGCGCCAGGTAGTAGGCGCTGTCGTTGCGCTGCGCCAGCGCATCGAAGGCCTCCTTGCCGGGGAGCGACTGGAAGTCCGCGTCGCCGTGCTTCCAGCTGGCCCCTTTCTGCAGCAGGTTGTAGCTGTCCGTGCGGCCGTCGGCGAAGAAGGTGAAGTAGCTGCCCTTGTGCGCCGGCGCGCCGGGCTCGGTGATCTGCGTCGGGACGGTGGCCCGGCACTCGTTGGCGCGATCGCTGTCCGGGCGCGGCAGCAGGCGCACGTCGGCGCGGCACACGCCCAGCGCGTCGGCGGTACACGACCAGGGGCTGACGAGCTTCTGCCCGCCGAACAGCGCCCCGTCGTCCGACTGGCAGCTGCCTTGCAGCGTGACACCGGGCATGGCCTGGCCGGCGGGGCCAAGCACCAGGAAATGGATCTGCCCCTGCGCCGGGCCGGCGGCGTGGACAGCGAAGGACCAGGGAAGCAAAGCAGCGGCGAGCAGGGAGGAAGCCAGGATCTTGGGCATGGGGGTCGGGTACGAAAGGTTCATGGTGCGAAAAGCCGGGGCGCCGTGTCCGCCATCAGGGGTCGGTGTGCGCGGCAGCGCCGAGCCCCTGATTCTCCGCGCTCGCGGCACGCGCCACCACGCCGCGCAGCCAGCGCTGCGGTGCGCCTGCGGCGCGGCGCAGGTGCCACAGCGCGTCGACATGCACCGTGGGCAGTTGCAGTGGCAACGGCCGCCACACCAGGGCACTGCCCAGGCCGGTGACGCCGAAGAAATGCAGCGGCAGCACGGTCAGCAGGTCGGAATTGGCGACCACGCGGCCGGCAGTGAAGAACTGGTTGACGGTGAGCACGATGCGCCGCTGGCGCCCCATGGCGGCCAGCGCCTCGTCGGTGAACCCGTAGGGCCGGCCCGAGAAGCTCACCAGCAGGTGGCGCGCGGCACAGTAGGCGTCCAGCGTCAAGGGACCGGCGGCCAGCGGGTGGTCCTTGCGCATCAGGCAGACGTACTCGCCGTCGTACAGGCGCTGGTGGGCGTAGTCCACCGTGTCGCCCGCCTGCTGGCGGGCGGTGAGGTCGGCCAGCACCGCCGGGAAGTAGCCGATCGCCAGGTCGGCCGCCTCCTCGTCCAGCAGGCGGCGCGGGTCGCGCGTGGCGAGCGGCAGCACGCGCACCGAAACCCCGGGCGCTTCGCCCGCGAGGATGCCCACCATGTGCGGCAGCAATGCCGCCGCGGTGGCGTCGGCCATCGCCAGGACGAAGCTGTTGCCCGCCCGCGCCGGCTCGAACGCTTGCGGGGTAAGCGCACCTTCGAGTTGCCCGAGCGCGCTTTGCACCACCGGCCAGAGCGCCTGGGCCCGGGCGGTGGGCTCGACACCCGTGCTGCTGCGGCGCACCAGCTCGTCGCCCAAGGTGTCGCGCAGACGGCGCAGCGCGTTGCTCACCGCCGGCTGCGTCAGCGACAGCTTTTCCGCGGCGCGCGTCAGGCTGCGCTCGGCCATGACGGCGTCTAACACACGCAGCAGGTTGAGGTCAAGGCGGCGGTAGGCGTCGGGCATGCGGTGCGCGCCAGTCATTCATGTTGTGAATGACGATCATCACCAACATAAAGTTGAATAACACACGGGTAAACCCTAATATCCACCCATCGCGCTGTTTTGCGCGGTTGTTTTCAGGAGCTTTTGCCATGTCTACGCTTGCCCATTCTCCGGTGGTTCGCCCCGCTTCCGCTGCCCGTTCGGGGACCACGCTGGTTGCACGGTTCGCCGCGTGGCGCACGGAACGGCGCAAGGCGCGCGAAGACCGCGAACTGTGGGCCCTGGCCCAGCAGGACCCCCGCGTCATGACCGATCTGCTGTGCGCGCTGCGCCGCGCCAGCTGAACGCCGGTTCGCCGGGGCGGCCTCGGCACCGGTAGCCGGTGCATGGCTGCCCACAGGCCGCTTCCGCTCCTTGCCAGCCGCGCCCTTGCGCGGCTTTTTTGTGGGCGGGCGCCGGGGCGGCGCAGGCGGCGGACGAAACCGGACGCCGGATTGATCGAGCGCAAATTCCAGAAACAAGAATTATTTCTACAATGCGAGTAGTTCTCACTCGCATGCATGGCATCGGTGGGGCGTTTTCTCACTCCCCAAAGGTTTGCCAACATGCCGCTTCGCTCCTTC
>CAZRFC010000422.1:0-3721 GCA_964598975.1 uncultured Mycobacterium sp.
ATCCAAAGAGGTCGACGAGGTCGTCAAGGTCAAGTCGATGGTCACCCAGGAGATCGAGCTCAACGAGGCATTGGAGGCTGCCGGCATCCACGCCTGGGAGACCGACCTCGCCGAGCTCATCGTGCAGCTCGGCCACGACCGCCCCAGCCACATCCTCGTCCCGGCGATCCACCGCAACCGCAGCGAGATCCGCGAGATCTTCCAGCGCGAGATGGGCACAGTCGGCCGGCCCGCCCCGGACGACCTCACCGACGAGCCGGCCCGGCTCGCCGAGGCCGCCCGACTGCACCTGCGGGAGAAGTTCCTGCGCGCCAAGGTCGGCGTCTCCGGGGCCAACTTCGCGGTCGCCGACACCGGCACCCTTGTCGTCGTGGAGTCCGAGGGCAACGGCCGGATGTGCCTGACCCTGCCCGAGACGCTCATCTCCGTCGTCGGCATCGAGAAGGTGCTGCCCACCTGGGACGACCTCGCCCCGATGCTCCAGCTGCTGCCGCGCTCGAGCACCGGCGAGCGGATGAACCCCTACACGACGATGTGGACCGGCGTCCACGACGGGGACGGCCCGCAGGAGGTGCACGTCGTCCTCCTCGACAACGGCCGCAGCCACGTGCTGGCCGACCGCGTCGGCCGCCAAGCACTGCGCTGCATCCGCTGCTCCGCCTGCCTCAACGTCTGCCCTGTCTACGAGCGCACCGGCGGGCACGCCTACGGCTCGGTGTACCCCGGCCCGATCGGTGCCGTACTCAACCCGCAGCTACGCGGCACTGCCAGCCCCATCGACAAGTCCCTGCCCTACGCCTCCAGCCTGTGCGGGGCCTGCTTCGACGCCTGCCCGGTGCGCATCAACATCCCCGAGCTGCTCGTCGAACTGCGCGGTCGCGTCGTCGAGCAGGAGGGGCGCACCGCTGAGTCCGCCGCGATGCGCGCCGCGGCCTGGGTGCTCTCCGACCCCAAGAGGCTCGCCGGGGCGCAGAAGGCGGCGACCACCGTCGGTCGCCTCGTCGGTTCGCGGACGATCCGCTCCGTGCCCGGCCTCGGGGCCTGGACCAACGCCCGGGACGTGCCCACCCCACCGACGGAGACCTTCCGCCAGTGGTGGGCCCGCGAACGCGGGACGGACGACCGATGAGCGCGCGCGAGGAGATCCTGGCCCGGGTCAGGGCGGCGACCGCCGATGTCGACACGTCCCCCGGCGACCGAGCTGTGCTACCGGTCATCGAGGAGACCTCCCGCGGGGTCACCGAGACCCTCGAGCTGTTCGCCGAGAATGTCGCCGACTACCGCGCGCAGGTCGTGCGCGTGGGGCCGTCCGGCGTCGCCGGCGCCATCGCCGGTGCCCTTCGCGAGCACGGATGCCGCACCGTCGCCGCACCGACCGGCCTGGACCCCGCGTGGCGCGCAGCCATGGAAGGTGTCGCCCGGGTGCTTTCGGAGACCGAGGCTGCGACACACCGCGAGCTCGACGCGGTGGATGCCGTCGTCACCGCATCCGCGGTCGGCGTCGCCACCACCGGCACCATCGTGCTGGACCACCGGGGCGACCAGGGGCGGCGCGCGCTGACCCTCGTGCCCGATACGCATGTCTGCGTCATCCGGGCCGACCAAGTCGTCCACGACGTGCCGGAGGCCGTGGACAAACTCCGACCTGGCGTCGACGGTGCCCGGCCGCTCACGTGGATCAGCGGCCCTAGCGCAACCAGCGACATCGAGCTCGAGCGGGTCGAGGGCGTCCACGGCCCGCGTACGCTCATAGTCGTGCTCGTCGACGGCGCGGACGCGTGAACGCCGTTAGCGCTTTGTGCACGCCGTTGAACGATCTCATCCCGAAGCGCTGGACTTCGCGCGCGACAGGGATCGGTGCTGTCCCACAGTTGTCTTCGACGGAGAAGAGCACCACGAATCCGCTCGGTGGTGGGCACGGTGCCAGTCGTTCAAGTCGCCGGATCGACGTCCACGCGCCCTGAAGCAGATCCGGCCAGAGGCGGGCGATACGGCTCATTTAACGCCACTTTCACTGCTGACGAATAGGTAGAACGACCAATACCGGGGGTGGATGGTCAGTACGTTGATGCCCGGGGAAAGTAGCGGCAATATGCGGTCAGAACTCACCGACCCAAGTCCCAAGTGGTCCTGACCTGAGGTAGGCGCAAACAATCGCGCAGCCCAATTCGGACCCGTCCACTCGAGTCCCCAGACCGCCCCGGTATTCGTCACGTCACACCTTGATCGAATCCCTCATCCCTGTGATGTGGGAGTTGCCTTCTTAGGCAGCTTTTCAAACAGGCGAGGTGGGAGGCGGCGAATTGCTCGATTCGAGTTTGCGGGTCCCCCGCCAGGGGTGGGAGGAGCCCCACGTTGTGAACCTGCCCGGGGCGGCTATTCCTACGTCACTCGATAATCTGAACAGGGGGGCAGACATGGGGAACAAGATCAGTCGCGGAGTGTGTCGCATCTGCAGGCGCGTCGGCCGCGTCCAACCAAAGTGGCGAGAGTTGTCTGGCCGCCCGAGACCAAGACACGAGGAATCTGCGGGAAGTGCGGCATCACGGTTCCGCTGCTCGACGACGGCCGCACCGGCTATCACAATCAAGGAACCGCGGAGAAGGCTCGGCGAGCTCAAGCTTGCGCCGGCAGCGCCAAGACGCCTGCCGCGTTGGCGAAGCCAGCGATTCGCCGCCTTCCGCTTCGGCCCGGCCTTGTCGACGAACGCGTACACCACGGCGGAGGGCGAGGTGTGTTCGCGGCCGGTTTCCACATGTGACCAAGGGGTGCCCTTAAATCGCTGGTAAAGATTCAGATTAGCCCTGCGATTCACCGTCGCGGACGTTAACCGCAGCGTGAAGGTTGCGGCACTGCCGAGGCGCCACGCGCGGAGATGTTAGCCGCCGGCTGCAAGTGCCGATAGCCGTTCGGCCAAAGCGTCGGCACGTCCCACAGCGACGTGTTGATAGCGCATCGCCGCGGCGCTCGTGGTGTGCCCCAGGCGGTCCATTACTTCTTTTGTCGTGGCTCCGGCAACGGCAGCCATGACGCCGCCGAAGTGCCGGAGGTCGTGGAAGTGCAGATCCTCCTTGCCGATCGCTTGGCGGGCGGTAAAGAAATGCGGCCGGTATCGGCCCTCGGTCATGTGCGAGCCAGTTACCGGGTCGGGAAAAAGCAGCGCGGCTTTGGCTCTTGCCACGTTGTCGTTTAGGTGTCTGACCACTTCGGGCCGCAGATGCGTCGGTACGCTCACGGTGCGGTGATTCGCGGGTCTTGGTTGGGCCGACCTGGTGTTTGCCGTTGACCACCACCACCGCCTTACTGATGCGCACTGTCGAACCATCCCTGGCGACATCCGCGCGCGTAAGGGCGAACAGTTCGCCGCGCCGCAGCCCACACCAACCGGCAAGCAGAACGGTGAGCCGAAGCTGCTGGGGCATGGTGTCAGCCAGCGCCGACAGATCTGCCGCCTCGAGTAGAACCGCGTCCCTCTTGGTCCGCTTGACACTGCTGGCGCCCTTGATGCGGGCGGGGGAGCGGTCGATCAGCCCATCATCGACGGCAGTGTTGAGTACGGCGGTCAGAACGCCGTAGGCGCGGGCGTTGCGGGTCTCCATGTCCTTGTCCATCGCCGCATACCAAGCGCGCACGGCGGCCGGCGTCAGCTCGCCCAGCGTGGTGTCACCTAGGGCGTGTCTCCTAAGCCTTCGGGGGTGTTGAGGGCAGTGTGGCTGGTGTG
>CAZRFC010000423.1:0-1843 GCA_964598975.1 uncultured Mycobacterium sp.
CAAGTTCCCGGTCGGCGGCGGCGCGGAAGCGCGGCAGCGGCTCGAATGCCTCGCCTGTCCAGCGGCAGGGCAGCGGCGCGCTCATGCCGCGCTCGCCTCTAGCTGCCGGCGAAGGTCGCCCTCCGCGCCGTAGCGGCGAACCCGCTCCACCATCGCGGCGAGTTCGTCGTTGAACCGATCGACGGCATCGGCGATGGTCTTGATGTACTCCTCGTTCCGATAGGTCCGCTTTTCAAACAGCGGCAGGCCGGGCCAGTAGGCGATGAAATCCAGCCACTCGCGTTCGGCGACCCACAGTTGACCCTGAGCCTGGGCACGGTGCTCCGGCGGGAAGGCATCGCAGACGATCAGGTCCACTTGAAGGTGAGGCAGCTTCGTCTTGATTTCGAGCAGGCCGCGGTCGCCTACCAGCCCGTCCGGGCTGCATCCCTTCCGCCCGTTGCGGATGAACCCGACTTGGGTGACGGCTTCTTCGGACAGGAAAGCGTAGGTATCCCGCGCCTCCGGTTCCATCGCGTGGCCGCGCTCCATGTGGCCGTTGGTGTAGTTGTCCATCGGCTGGCCGGTAAGGATTTCCCCGGCCAGCTTCGCCATGTAGGTCCGGCGGGTCTTGCTTTCCCCGCCGCCCTTGCCGGACGCCATCACGGTCGCGAACTCGGAAGCGGTCGGGATGCCGAGCCGGGCCTGATGCCAAGCCTCGGTCCCCTGTTCGCAGTCGATGATTTCGATGGTCACGCCGCAATCCCCAAAGCATGACGGGCGGAGAATTTGACCGACTCGTCTTCGTGGTTGCGGATCAGCCAGTCGAGATAGTCGGTCGGGGCCTCGGCGAACTTGACGCCGCGGTGCTTGCCGAACATCAGCGTCGTGAGAAGCGCCGGTTCGCGGCTGACGGCCACCATTTCGCGCACGGTCATGTGCTTCACCAATTCCGCGAACAGGTGAGCGGTGACCAGAGCGTCATAGAGGGCGCGGTGCGGCGCCAGATATTTGCCGTCCACGAACTCGGGCGGGTCGGGAAGCCCAAGCTGATAGCGGAGGAACTGGTTTGAATGAGCCGGGAAGTCCGGCCATACCCGAAGGCTGACTTTGTAGGTGCAGACCCAGTGTTTGGCGAAGCCGGGGCCAACGAAAGAGCGATCGAAGTCGGCCTTATGCGCCGCGGCGATGTCCACGCCGCCGAACCTTCCCAGTGCGTCAGCCGGGGGCGGCGCGGTTGCGACCGCCGCCTCAGTGATGTGGTGGATGGCCTTTGCCTGAGCGGGGATGGGGCAGCCAGGATTGACGAGCGTGTGTGCCGGGGAGACCAGCGCGCCGTCGATCCAATCGACCTTGGCGATTTCGCAGATGCCGCCTTCGGCCGGCTCAAGGCCGGTGGTCTCCACGTCAATGATGCGGACCATGTTGCTCACGCCGACGCCCTCCCGGCCCGGCGCTGTTTGGCTTCAAGCGCGGCCTTGGCGCGGCCGAACTGACCGGCCGGAATGTCGGCCAGCGCCTCCACCCGCATGAAGTCGCAGAATTGAGCGATGTCGGTGCCTGTCGCTTCGATCAGCGCGCCAAGCTCGTCGCGCTGCGCGTCGGTGATGACTCCGGTTTCGGCCTTCGCGCCGTCGTCATCGTCGGCGGCGGCGAGCCCGAGCGCCTGCTTGAGCGAATAGCGTTGCAGGTAGGTCAGGGTCGAACCGATCGCCTGAATGTCGTTCTTGCTGCCGGTCTTGTCCGGCGGGCCGCTCAGCGTCGTTTCCTCGGAATGCCCTTCGCGATGTGACAGGATGCAGGTGACCTGGATGCGATCCGCCTGCACGGTCCGGAAGCGGTAGGACAGGCCGTGCTTGCCGAG
>CAZRFC010000423.1:1853-3714 GCA_964598975.1 uncultured Mycobacterium sp.
CAGCGCTCGTCCGGTTGCTCGAGCAGCCGCCGCACCGCCCGCGCGAAGGCTGCCATATCGGCGTAACGCTTGCTGTTGTGGCCGGTGCGGTTCGCCTCGACCACCGGGATTTCGGCCTTCGCGGCAGAGATGGCGAGGTCGAACGCCTGCCGGGCCTGCCGGGCGGTAACGCGCTCATAGAGGTCCATGAGCGCCGTCACCTTGGCCATGTCGATATCGGGGTTGCTGGCGGCGCGGGCGATGGTGGCAAGCAACCCGGCGGGGCTGCCGTCCGGCCCCTTCACCGGCTCCGCCAGCGCCTGGCTGGCCTCGGGATGAATGGTGATCGTGTTCATGGTCACGGCCTCACAATCAGCGCGTCGAACCAGCCAAGGCCGGCGGCGACGATCAGGGCGGAACAGACGAGGGTGACGGCGGCGGTGAGAAGCAGAAGCCGCCGCTCTTCGGCGCGGTGGGCGTCACGCATCACGCGGCCTCCCCGCTGGCTTCCGCCGTCTCCGGCGTGACCCCACGCCCGTCAGCGGCGGCGAGCGCCAGCAGCGCGTCCTTGTTGGCGCGCCAGAAGCGGACCGCATCCGCGCCGGCCATTCGCGCGATGCGCCGGTCATCGAACGCCGCCCATTCCGCCAGCCGGTGCAGCTCGCAGCCGATCCGCATGTGCTCGTCGAGGATGATCACGGGCCATGCGAGGCCCGACAGGAACAGCGGCTCGCGCTGGATCGTGATGTCGTCGCTCCATTTGGCGCCGACGAGGTTGGCCAGGCTGAGGTCGGCGCGGCTGAGGTTGGCGCTGCTGAGGTAGGCCCCGCGGAGGTCGGCCCCGCGGAGGTTGGCGCTGTTGAGGTTGGCCCCGCTGAGGTTGGCGCTGTTGAGGTTGGCGCCGTAGAGGTAGGCGCTGCTGAGGTAGGCCTCGCTGAGGTCGGCTTCGCTGAGGTTGGCCTTGCTGAGGCTGGCCCCGTAGAGGTAGGCCCCGCTGAGGTCGGCCCCGCGGAGGTAGGCCCCGCGGAGGTCGGCCCCGCGGAGGTTGGCCACGCTGAGGTTGGCCCCGTAGAGGTAGGCCCCGCGGAGGTCGGCCTCGCTGAGGTCGGCGCTGTTCTTGAGCGCCCACATGACGGCGAGCCCGACCTTGAGGCTGTGGACGGTAGCCTCGTCGCAGTCGAGCTCGGCAACGTACTGAGTGGCGCCGGTGTAGCGGTTGCGGATCGGGAATTTGATCATGGCCATCACGCGGTCTCCCCGCTGGCCTTGCGAGCCTCATAGGCGGCGACGCGCTCCCGCTCCCGGCGGTCGCGTTCCGCGACCAGGTCGGGGCGCCCGCAGGCGATCCAGTATTCGGCTTCGAGCCGGTCGGCCTCGGCGTGCAGCCGGACGTTCTCCTCGGCGCGGTAGGCGTGCGAGGCGCGGTAGCGGAGGTCTTCGATGCGGGCCTCGATCTTCGCGGCCTGCGCTTCGGTCGGGCGCTTCATCACGCGACCTCCCCGCTCAGGTCCCGCAGCCGCTGCGCCGCGTCGTAGATATCGATCGGCAGGTTCGGGCGGTCGTTGCGGTCGAGGTCGTAGTAGTTGTCCACGGCCTTCCAGAGCGCGCGGGCGGCGTCGCTGAGCCGGTCACAGCGCGGTGCGCGCGCCCATTCCTCATGCTTCGCCTGCCGGAGCTGCTTCAGAGCCGCCTCGTTGAGCGGGATCAGGCAGTCGAGGTTAAACAGCGCCGTCCGCTGATAGCCGGCGAGCTCGTCCCCGCGGCGGTATTCGATGGCCACGTCGAGCCCGCTCATGTTCGCCAGTTGCAGGAACAGCCCGGCGACCTGGTTGTAGTGGTCGGTGACGGTGGTCCAGAACGCTGCCCGGCCATCGGCCACGGC
>CAZRFC010000424.1:0-3495 GCA_964598975.1 uncultured Mycobacterium sp.
TCGCCAACCCGCGCAACAGCGCGGCTGGCTCGCTGCGGCAGAAGAATCCCGCCGTCACCGCACGCCGGCCGCTGAGGATGATCTGCCACGGCTTGGGTTTCGCCGAAGGTTTTCGCCCGGCCACGCTGCACGACGCGTTCGCGGCGATGAAGGTCTGGGGCCTGCCCGTCTCCGACCACACCACCCGGGTCGAGGGCTTGGCGGCGGTGCGCGAACGCATCGAGTTCTGGGGGGAGCGGCGCCACCAGATCGAGCACGAGATCGACGGTGTGGTGGTCAAGCTCGACGACCTCGCCCAGCAGCGCCGCCTCGGCGCCACCTCGCGGGCGCCTCGGTGGGCGGTGGCCTACAAGTACCCGCCGGAAGAGGCGCAGACCAAGCTTCTCGACATCCGGGTCAACGTCGGGCGTACCGGGCGGGTCACCCCCTTCGCGTTCATGACCCCGGTCCGGGTGGCCGGATCCACCGTCAGCCTGGCCACCCTCCACAACGGCTCGGAGGTCAAACGCAAAGGCGTGCTCATCGGCGACACGGTGATGATCCGCAAGGCCGGCGACGTCATTCCCGAGGTGCTCGGACCCGTCGTCGACCTGCGCGACGGCACCGAACGCGAATTCGTCATGCCTACCCACTGCCCGGAATGCGGCACCCTGCTCGCCCCGGCCAAGGAGGGCGATGTCGACATCCGCTGCCCCAACGCCCGGTCCTGCCCGGCGCAGTTGCGGGAGCGCGTCTTTCACATCGCCGGCCGCGGTGCCCTCGATATCGAGGGCCTGGGCTACGAGGCGGCCGTCGCACTGCTCAAGGCAGGTGTCATCACCGATGAGGGCGATCTGTTCGATCTGACCGCCGACGACTTGATGAAGGCCGACTTCTTCAAGACCAACAAAGGCGTGCTGTCGGCCAACGGTGCCCGGCTGCTGAAGAACCTGGAGCAGGCCAAGGACAAGCCGCTGTGGCGGGTGCTGGTGGCACTGTCGATCCGCCACGTCGGCCCCACCGCGGCGCGGGCACTGGCCACCGCATTCGGCAGTCTGGAAACCATCATGGCCGCCGGCGAGCAGCAACTGGCCGACGTCGAAGGGGTGGGTCCCACCATCGCCGCCGCCCTGCGCGAGTGGTTCGAGGTGGACTGGCACCGCGCCATCGTCGACAAGTGGCGGTCCGCCGGGGTCCGGATGGCCGACGAACGCGACAGCGGGATCGAACCCACCCTCGCTGGTCTGACCATCGTGGTGACCGGCTCACTGACCGGTTTCTCCCGCGATGAGGCCAAGGAAGCCATCATCATTCGCGGCGGTAAGGCAAGCGGATCGGTGTCTAAGAAGACCTCGTTCGTGGTGGCCGGGGACGCTCCCGGCTCGAAATACGACAAGGCCGTGGAACTCGGCGTACCGATTCTCGACGAGGACGGCTTCCGGGCACTGCTGGCGGACGGCCCGCCGGAGGCGGGCCAGACCGGGGGAAGCCCGCCGGAGGCGGCGGAGACAGCGGAGCCTTAGCGCAGCAGCGAAGCGATGATCCCGGCCAGGTAGCCCAGGCGCGCCACTTCCGAGGGTCGGAAGTGCGGTCCGCCCGGGCGTCCCAGCACCACCGCGGTGTGCGGATCCCCCAGTGGCGCGGCGGCCAGCGTGGTGTCCATGTCCCGCCACAACTGCGGCACCCAGTCTTCGGTGGCATCCAGCGCGGTCGGGTGATCGATCGGCAGCCACGGCGTCTCGGGAGCCTGAGTCTCCGGTGCGCCCGGGCTTCCGGCGATGCGCCGCGGGCCGGCGTCGGTGAACTCCACGACGGTGCACCAACCGACCCGCAGGATCCGGGGCGCCTCGTCGACGAGGACCTGAAGCTTGGCGGTGCGGTCGGGGCCGGCGGCGGCGACGTGGTCGATCAGTTCCAGTTCGCGGTGGGCCTCCAACAGTCCGGTGTGCGGCCGGATGGACTCCACCCGCACCCCGTTGAGTCCTTCGGCAGCGGTGATCAGCGCGTCCGGCATCGACCCGTTCGGCAGGTCGACGACCAGGTCGTCGACGGCATATCCGGGCCCGCGTTCCACCACGTCCAGCGAGAGGATGTCCGCGCCGGCGGAGCCGAGGGCCACGGCCAGCGCCCCGAGGCTGCCGGGCCGGTCCTCGAGTTGTACCCGCAGGAGATAGGAACGCACACGCTCAGCCTTACACATCCGCCGAGACTGCACCTGTTGGCGCTGGCTACGCTTACCCACCGTGTCCCATGAGTCCCCCGCGATCTCCCGCGAAGAGGTGGCGCGGCTGGCCAAGCTGGCCCGCCTGGCGCTGACCGACGACGAAATCGACAGCTTCGCAGGCCAGCTTGACGCCATCCTGGGCTACGTCGGCCAGATTCAGGCCATCGACACCGGTGGGGTGAAGCCCACCGGCAACCCGCTGAAAAGCGAGAACGTCACCCGGGCCGACGTCGTGCAGCCCAGCCTGCCGCAGCAGCAGGCACTGGCCGAGGCGCCCGCCGCCGACGAGGGACGCTTCGCCGTCCCGCAGATCCTGGGGGAGGAGGCCTGATGGGCACGAGCGACGACATCATCCGCCTGGATGCCGCAACCATGGGCGCCGCGATCGCAGCCGGCGAGCTGTCTTCGGTGCAGGCCACCCAGGCCTGCCTGGACCAGATCGCCGCCACCGACGACCGCTACCACGCTTTCCTGCACGTCGCCGCCGACCAGGCGCTCGCCGCCGCGGCCGCCGTCGACGCGAAGGTCGCCGCCGGCGACGACCTGCCGTCCCCGCTGGCCGGGGTCCCGTTGGCACTCAAGGACGTCTTCACCTCCACCGACATGCCGACCACCTGCGGGTCGAAGATTCTCGAGGGCTGGATGTCGCCCTATGACGCCACGGTCACCGCCCGCATCCGCGAGGCCGGCATCCCGATCCTCGGCAAGACCAACATGGACGAGTTCGCCATGGGCTCCTCCACCGAGAACTCCGCTTACGGCGTCACCCGCAACCCCTGGGACACCGACCGGGTCCCCGGCGGTTCGGGTGGCGGCAGCGCCGCCGCACTGGCCGCGTTCCAGGCTCCGCTGGCCATCGGATCCGATACCGGCGGCTCCATCCGCCAGCCGGCCGCCCTGACCGCCACCGTCGGGGTCAAGCCCACCTACGGCACGGTGTCCCGGTACGGCCTGGTGGCGTGCGCTTCCTCGCTGGACCAGGGCGGCCCGTGCGCGCGCACCGTACTCGACACCGCCCTGCTGCACACCGTCATCGCCGGGCACGACCCGCGCGACTCCACCTCTCTGGAGACCCCCATCCCCAACGTCGTCGGTGCGGCTATGGCCGGACACGCCGGCGATCTGTCCGGGGTCCGGATCGGTGTGGTCAAGCAGTTGGCGAGCGGCGAGGGCTATCAGGCCGGTGTGCTCGAGTCGTTCACCGCCGCCGTCGCCCAACTGTCGGCCCTCGGCGCGGATATCCGAGAGGTGGACTGCCCCAACCTCGACCACTCGCTGTCGGCGTACTACCT
>CAZRFC010000424.1:3505-3714 GCA_964598975.1 uncultured Mycobacterium sp.
TTGACCCGCGCGGCCGGATTCGGCCCAGAGGTCAAGCGCCGCATCATGATCGGGACCTATGCCCTCTCGGCCGGCTACTACGACGCCTACTACAACCAGGCTCAGAAGGTGCGCACGCTGATCACCGCCGAACTCGACCGGGCCTATGAGAGCGTCGACGTGCTGATCACCCCGGCCACCCCGACCGCCGCCTTCCGCCTCCGCGAGAA
>CAZRFC010000425.1:0-3695 GCA_964598975.1 uncultured Mycobacterium sp.
GACCCCAGGGTGGTCAGTACCCGCGGGGAGAGCGCGAATGCACCCGCCGCCACCAGACGGGAGGTTCGGGTGCCGATGCCGAGTGTCTCTGCGACCCGCAGAAGGCCCCAGAATCCCGCTGTGAGCAGCAGGGCCCACCACAGTCGCTGGATCACCCAGCCGGGCAGCCCGACGATATCGCCGAGCAGGAAGAACGCGCCGTGCGGGAACAGATAGCCGTAGGCCTGATTCTGCGCCTGGCCGAACGGCAGATCGCTGTTCCACAGGTTCGCCGCCCGGGACAGGAAGCGCAGGGGATTGGCGGTCAGGTCGAGCTTTGTGTCCGGGGCGATCAGGCCGGGTGCCTGCGCGAAGCACAGCACCAGTGCGGCTGCGAAGACCGCAAGCAACCAGCGTCGGTGCAACGGTTGGACAGTCACGGCGTCGGGCTTCTCCGCGACGGCATGCCGCGCGGCGGCGAGGGTGCTCAGGCTAGCCGCGGTTGCCGTACTCGACGCGGTTGAGCACCGACGAAGCCGGATCACCGGGCTGCAGGGCCGGTTTGGTGTCCTGCTGGATCATCAGGGTGGCGCCGAAGACAGAGGCGGCGCCGAGCAGCAGACCGACCACGACGCTGGCGGCGGCGGGCACCAGGAACCGGGTCATGGTCGGTACTCCTCGAGTAGAAGGGCATGTCAGGGGGTTACCCTGCTGGTCAACCTAGCATGGCGCGACCCAGGCTCGACGGCCTCGGTTGGGCTCGGCGGCGGCGCCATGACAGCATGTGCGGATGGTCACTAGCCTGCTCCCTCTTCGCACCCTGGCGGCCTGCGCGGCCGTGCCGATGCTTCTGACGGCCTGCTCGGCTCCTGCACAGCAGAAGGCGGCAGAGTCTTCCGGCGAGGTCAACGCCGCCGAGTCGGCCAGCGTCACCCCGCTGTCCGCGCCGCTGAACCCGCCCGCGGCGCCGGCGCCCCCGGCGTGCGGGACCGGTTCGGCTCTGTTGGCCGCGATGTCCACCCGGGACAAACTGGCCCAGACCCTGATGGTCGGGGTCCGCAATGCCAGCGACGCCCGGAACGTGGTGGGAACCCATCACGTCGGCGGCATCATGATCGGCAGTTGGACCGACCTGTCAATGCTGACCGACGGCACCATCAACGAGATCGCCAACCTCGGCCCGCTGCCGCTGGCGGTGAGCGTCGATGAGGAAGGCGGTCGGGTTTCCCGGCTGTCCTCACTGATCGGTGCGATTCCGCCGGCCCGCACTCTGGCCCAGACCAAGACGGCCGACGAGGTTTATGGGATTGCACTCTCCCGTGGACGGCAGATGCGCGGCATGGGGATCACGGTCGATTTCGCTCCCGTCGTCGACGTCTCCGACCAGGGTGCCAACACCGTCATCGGCGACCGGTCGTTTTCCAACGACCCCGAAACCGTCACCGCCTACGCCGGGGCTTTCGCCCGCGGCCTGCGTGACGCCGGCGTCCTGCCGGTGCTCAAGCACTTCCCCGGGCACGGCCACGGCTCCGGTGACTCCCACACCGCCGGTGTGGTCACCACCCCGCCGCTGTCCGAGCTGATGGAAAGCGACTTGGTGCCCTACCGCACCCTGACCGCCCAGGGTCCGGTGGCTGTCATGATGGGCCACCTGCAGGTGCCCGGTTTGACCGGAGATCAGCCCGCCAGCCTCAGCGCTGCGGCGGTGAATCTGCTGCGCAGCGGCGGCTACGGCGGTCCCGCTTTCAACGGTCCGGTCTTCAGTGACGACCTGTCCAGCATGGCCGCGATCTCGTCGCGGTACGGCGTCGCCGAGGCGGTGCTGCGCACGCTGCAGGCCGGCGTGGATGTGGCGCTGTGGATCACCACCGACGAGGTGCCTGCGGTACTCGACCGGCTGGAGTCGGCCGTCAACGACGGCGAACTGGCGATGCCTGCCGTCGAGGGTTCGATCCTGCGGATGGCCAAGGGGCCCAGCGCCCGCTGCGGCAGCGGCTAGTCGGCAATGGCCGCCGGTGGCACCAAGCGGCTGCCGCGCGCGGTGCGCGAGCAGCAGATGCTGGACGCTGCCGTGCAGACATTTTCGGTCAACGGCTATCACGAGACGTCGATGGACGCCATCGCGGCTGCGGCGCAGATCTCCAAGCCGATGCTCTACCTGTATTACGGGTCCAAGGAGGAGTTGTTCGGCGCCTGCCTCAATCGTGAGCTCGGCCGATTCATCGAAGCGGTTCGCGCCGACGTCGGTGCCAACGGGGGCCTCGATCAGAGTCCACGGGAGTTGTTGCGCCGCACGATCCTTTCGGTGCTCCAGTACATCGACGCAAACCGGGCTTCCTGGATCGTCCTCTACACCCAGGCGACCAGTTCACAGGCTTTCGCCCACACCGTGCGGGAAGGGCGGGAGAAGATCATCGATCTGGTGGCGCGTCTTCTGGAAGCCGGCACCCGGAATCCTCAACCGGACAACGATTTCCATATGACGGCAGTCGCTCTGGTGGGTGCGGGTGAAGCGGTCGGCACACGGGTCAGCGCCGGAGACGCCGATGTCGATGAGGCGGCAGAGTTGCTGATCAACCTGTTCTGGCGGGGCCTCAAAGGCTGAACGGGTGCCGCTCCCGCCACCTCAGAGGGTCCGGATGGTCGCCGTCAGATGCGGGTAGCCCTTGGCCATGTTGCGCAGGCCGATATCCCAGCCGCCGACCACCCGGTCGACGTACAAGCCGGCGGCGGCCGGCAGTAGCACCGGTTTGCCGAACTTCACCGAGTAGCGCACCGCATCCGGAATCTGCCCCTCGACATTGGCCAAAACCGCTGCCGCGCTGAACATCCCGTGCGCGATCGCGGTCGGGAAACCGAACAGTTTCGCACCCACCGAGCTGGTGTGAATCGGGTTGCGGTCGCCGCTGATAGCTGCGTAGCGACGAATCTGACCGGGGGTTATCCGCAGGATTGCGTTGGGGGGCGGCAACTTCCGTGTCGGCACCGGCTCCGGCTTGGGTTCGCCGGACAGGCTGGTGCGCTGCTGGTGCAGGAAGGTGGCTACCTGATGCCAGGCTGTCTCGTTGCCGACCTTGACCTCGCTCACCAGATCCACGAGCAGCCCCTTGCGATGTTCTCGCAGGTTTTCGGAACGCACGTGGACGTCGACGGTGTCGGTCACCGCGATGGGACGGTAGGCGGTGATGGTGTTCTCCACATGTACCGCCCCGACCGCGGGGAAGGGAAAGTCGAAGCCGGTCAGCAGTGCCATGACGGACGGGAACGTGAGCACGAATGGGTAAGTGAGCGGCACGTTTCCGCCGTAGCGCAGGCCGGTGGTGGCGGCGTATGCGGCGACGTTTGCGCGGTCGATCGCCAGGTCCTCGACGTACTCGACCCGGTCAGGCAGTCGGTCGCCGCGGGGCACGAAAGGTAGCGCGCCCACCGCGGCACGGGCCGTGTTCAACATCAGGCGCCCAGCATGGCCTGGCCGCAGACCCGGATCACATTGCCGGTCACGGCGTTGGAGGCCGGGCTGGCGAAGAAAGCGATGGTCTCGGCGACGTCGACCGGCTCGCCTCCCTGATACAGCGAATTGAGCCGGCGGCCCACCTCTCGGGTGGCCAGCGGAATGGCCGCCGTCATCGCGGTTTCGATGAACCCCGGTGCGACCGCATTGATGGTGATGCCTTTGTCCGCCAAAGTCGGCGCCAGTGCTTCGGTGACACCGATCA
>CAZRFC010000426.1:0-3690 GCA_964598975.1 uncultured Mycobacterium sp.
GCGCGCATCGTCAAGGAACAGGCCGACAAGATCCTGGGCAAGCTCGGCGCGGCCGACGAACTGCTCGACATCGCGAAGTCCCTGGAGGAAGCGGCACTTACCGACGACTTCTTCGTCGAGCGCAAGCTGTATCCGAACGTCGATTTCTACACCGGGGTCATCTACCGCGCGATGGGCTTCCCGACCCGGATGTTCACCGTGTTGTTCGCGCTCGGCCGGCTGCCCGGCTGGATCGCTCATTGGCGGGAGATGCACGAGGAGCCCAACAAGATCGGTCGCCCGCGGCAGATCTACACCGGCTATGGGGAACGCGACTACCTCACCCTCGGCAACCGCTAGGCCGCCCGCCGCGCGAGACGGAACCTGCGGCGGGATTCCTGCGGATTTACCGCCACGGTTTCAGCCTCGGCGGGAGCGATGGGCGATCAACGCGTTTCCAGCACCGCCATCGCGGCATTGTGGCCGCCCACTCCGGATACCGCGCCGCCGCGGCGAGAACCTGATCCGCACAACAGGATTCGGTCATGGCCGGTAGCCACCCCCCAACGCTGTGCAGGGGTTTCCAGGGGGTCGCCGTTCTCGGCGAACGGCCAGGCCAGTGCTCCGTGAAAGATGTTTCCGGCAGTCAGTCCCAGGCTGCTTTCCAGGTCGACCGTCGTCTTGGCCTCGATGCACGGTCGGCCGTGGGCATCGGTCATCACGACATCCTGAACCGGTTCGGCCAGCACCGAATTCAGTGAGGCCAGTACCGCGTCGGTGAGGCGCTGACGCATTGCGTCGGGCCCAAGCAGGTACTCGGACGCCTGCAGGGCGTGCGGTACGTGAAGTGCGAACACCGTCAGCGTCGCCGCACCGGACTCGCGCAGATCAGCGGACAGAATGCTCGGGTCGGTCAGCGAGTGGCAGTAGATCTCGCAGGGCAGCGGTTCGGGGACCCTGCCGGCCGCCGCGGCCGTGTAGGCGGCGTCGAGTTGAGACCAGTTCTCGTTGATGTGGAAAGTGCCCCCGAAGGCCTGTTCTGGGGTGACGCCGCCGTCCCGAAGTCGGGGTAGTCGGCGCAGCATCATGTTGACCTTCAGCTGACAGCCTTCGGCCAGTTCGGGTTCCGCTTCGCCGAGCAGGCGGGAGAGCACCGTCGGTGTGACGTTGGCCAGCAGGTGACGTCCGTGGACGCGGTGCTCGTCATCGCCGACCCGGTAACGCACCTCACCGTCCGGGGTCAGCGCCAGAACCTCGGCGCCGGTGGTGATTTCGGCGCCGTGGGCCTTCGCTGCCGCCGCGAGCGAGGCGGTCACTGAGCCCATGCCGCCGACCGGCACATCCCACACCCCGGTTCCGCCGCCCAGCAAGTGGTAGAGGAAGCAGACGTTCTGAGTCAGGGAGGGGTCGCCCAGGCGGGCGAAGGTTCCGATCAACGCATCCGTGGCCATCACCCCCCGGACCAAGTCGCTTTCCACGGCTTGGGTGATTGCGGTTCCCACCGGCTGTTCGATGAGCGCCTGCCATGCGGTGGCCGCACCCGTCCCGCCGGTCGCCAGCACGTGCCGGCGGGCATCTGAACGACTGCGCAGCGGCTCGGTCAGGGTCGGCCACAAAGGCTCGGTAACACTGCGACAACCGCGGTAGAAATCGGTGAAACCGGCCTCGTCGCCCGCCGCGCCGATCGCGGCGAAGGTGGAACGCTCGCCGATGAGCAACCCACTGCGGCCGGCGTCGGACGGATTCGGGGTGTAGGAGGCATACCTGCGCCGGGCCAGTTTGATCGGGGCGCCGAGGTCGTTGACGATGCTGGCCGGCAGCAGGCTGACCAGGTAGGCGTAGCGGGAGAGTCGGGCTTCGACGCCCTCGAAGGCCTGAGCGGAGACCGCGGCACCGCCCACCTCGGGCAGCCTCTCCAGAACGCGGACCCGCCGGCCGGCGCGGGCCAGATAACCCGCCGCCACCAAACCGTTGTGTCCGCCGCCGATGATGACGGCGTCGAGACTGGTACTGGGCATGCCTCAGCTTAGGTAGCCCTCGACCTCCTGTACCGGTCGAACGGCGGCAGCGCTCGGATCGGCACCGGTCCGGCGTAGCGCCCGGCGCTGCCGCAACAGATCCCAGCACTGGTCCAGTTCGGCCTCGACCGCCCGGAGGCGGCCCTGCTCCTCCGCGGGGTCGATCTCGCGCTGCTGTAGGCGTTCCCGCAGGCGGTGTTCCTCGTCCACAAGTTGGTGGATCCGCGCCAGGGTGTCGCGGTCGGTCGGCTTGGGCGGGGGCGCCGCACAGTGATCGGCATGGGGATCCTGGGTCACCCGTTGGGTATGCCCGGCGGGCAGCGCCCGAAAACGGGCGTTACGGTGATGCCGTGACCAAACCTGAGATCGAGTTTCCCGACGGCCCGCCGCCCACCGAACTGATCATCAAAGATCTCGTTGTCGGCGACGGTGCGGAAGCCAAGCCCGGCGACACCGTCGACGTCCACTATGTGGGAGTCGAGTTCGAATCCGGCGAGGAATTCGACAGCTCCTGGAACCGTGGGGAGTCCATCTCCTTTCCGTTGCGTGGCCTGATCCAGGGCTGGCAGGACGGCATCCCCGGGATGCGGGTCGGCGGCCGCCGCCAACTGGTGATTCCGCCAGAATTGGCTTACGGGCCCGCCGGTGGCGGTCACCGCTTGTCGGGACAGACGCTGATTTTCGTGATCGACCTGCTGGGCGTCCGCTGACCTGTAGGTAAGACCCGTCACGGGGGGCCGGAAGGCACTTCGCCGCCCCGCTGTCGTATGTTTCACCGGTTCGATAAGTGACGCGCCTGTCCTTCAGGTGGTAGAGGAGGGGACCGATGACGGGTTCCGGAGACACGCGCGCGAGCGCTACGGCAACGGAGTGGCGGACCGATTCCCGCTACTACCGTCGTTCGCCCGGCTGGGGCTGGCTGTTGGGCCTGCTGCTCATCCCGTTGCTGTTCGGCTGGCTCGGATGGAGCGCACTCAAACCCAAGGTCAGCGTCAGCGCGCCGAATGTCGCCGTCACGGCGCCCAGTGTGGTGGCCCCGTCGGTGAACCTCGCCCCGCTGTCCATCGTGCGTAACGGCAATGATTTCACCGTCACCGGAGAACTGCCGGACCTGTCGGTCAAGGACAAACTGCTCGGTTCGCTCAAAGCGACGCTGGGGTCCGGGGTCAATCTCATCGACAAGCTGACCGTCAAGGCAGGTGTGAAAGCCCCCGAACTTGCCGGCGTGGGACCGGTCTTCAAGGCGGCCAACGACATCGGTGACTTCAGTTTCAATCTGGCCGGCGAAGTCCTGACCCTGACCGGTACCGCTCCGTCGGATCAAGTCAAGGACGGCGTTGAGGCGGCCGCCAAAGCCGCTTGGCCCAATGTCCGGATCGTCAACAAAATCGTGGTGGTGGGCGCGCCGGCCGGCGGCGGTACGTGTGACAACCTGCAGTCCGATATCGCGTCCGCGTTGCGGACGCCCATCGCCTTCCAAACCGAGGGGTCTGGACTGACGGCGGTGACAAAGACGGAGTTGACCGCCGTCGCCGCGGCGATCAAGGCCTGCCCGGATGCCACGATCACCGTGATCGGCCACACTGACAACACCGGCGACGATTCGGTGAATGTTCCGTTGAGCGACAGTCGGGCCAAGTCGGTAGCCAATTACCTGGTTTCCCAAGGCGTCCCGGCCGCCTCGGTCACGGCC
>CAZRFC010000427.1:0-3689 GCA_964598975.1 uncultured Mycobacterium sp.
CGCTGATCTCGATCACAGCCTTCATCGCGCTGTGGAAGTACAAACAGGACGTCATGAAGGTGATCGGCGCGTGCGCCGTCATCGGCCTGGTTCAAGCCCTGGTGTAACGCGACTGCATATCGATTGCATGATTTCTTGGTTTGCCGTTCGGTGCGGCGTGGCTATCGTAACGGCCCTGACGACCTGATTGCCGCCCCTCAAAACCTGGAGACTGCCGTGCCGCTCACCGAACTCGTGACCTATTTCAACAAGCGCAACCAGTTTGCGCGCGGCGGGGCGCAAGACGAAGGGCTCGAGTTCAGCGCGGGTCGCGTCCGCGCCCACGTTGGTAATCGCCTCCTCGGCAGCGTGTTCCAGCCGCTGGTAGAGCGCGTCAGTGGGCGGGTCGTCGGCCACGAGGCGCATCTGCAGGTCCTCGCCGGCGAAGGCTTGGCGCTGCCCGCTCAAGCGGTCTTCCTCGACGCGCAGGATGATGCGGAGCTGGTCCACCTCGACCGCCTCGTCCGTACGCTTCATGCGCTGAACTTTCTGCTCCAGCGCGAACAGTCGGGCGGGTTTCTGGCCCTCAATGTGCATCCCCAGCTCATTCGCGTCGTTCCCGACCACCACGGACAGGTTTTCGAGAGCGTGTTGTCGCGCTGCGGCCTGACACCCGACCGGGTGGTCCTCGAGATCACCGACGACGGCTTTACCGATCCCGCGCGCCTGGCTTGTGCGATCGCCGAGTACCAGGAACGAGGCTATCGCATCGCACTCGACAACTTCGGACGCCACTCGTCCGCCCTCGATCGGCTCGAGCTGCTGGCGCCCGATATCGTCAAGCTCGACCGCAGCCTTGCCGGCCACGGCGGCCACCTCGCGCTCGCGCGACGCGTCGTCTCGGAGCTCGTGCCCGAAATCCGCCGCCTCGGCATGCTGATCACGAGTCAACACATCGAGCATGCCGAGCAGCTTGAGCTGGCGAAGGATCTGGACGTCGACTGGCTACAGGGACACTTCCTCGGCCACCCCGACCAGGACTGCAAGCCGATCGTCAAGCCGCGTCGCCGGCAACTGGCGGCCTGAGCCGGAGCGCGCCATCGCGCAGGGTGCCCGGCTCGTCGGGCGCCTGCATTTTGCCGAAGGCCTCGGGATTGCGCCGCAACAGGCCAGCCAGGAAGATCCCGGCGCCCACCGAGGTGACCAGCGCAAGCACCACGAACCCGGTATAGGCCGCAGGATTGATGATGCCGGCGGCGAAGGCGGTGGCTGCGACGACCAGTCCGGGGCCACCGCGCGCGTTGACGCTGACTGCCAGGGCGTTTGCCATCACCGTACGTTCGCCCGCGATCAACGCCCCGCTGAGTGCGCCGCAGTACTTGAACAATGTCCCCAATACCAGCAGCCCGATTGTCATCGGTGCATCGAAGTCCCTCACCAGGTCGAGCGAGATGCCGATGAGCGCGAAATAGATCGGGATGAAGAAGGCGTGTCCCAGCGCCTCGATCTGCTGATAGGCCGTGACACTTGATGGGCCGGCCTGCTTCGACGCGACGATGCCGGCGACAAGCGCGCCGAACATGGGGGCGAGCCCGAGCAGCATTGCCAGACCCGTGCCGGCGAGGATCCAGATCAAAGCCCAGGCCAGCGGACTGCGGCGCACAAGACCATGGCGGGCGGAAACGAGGTCGGGCCGGTCCGATCTGACGCTTCGCCCGCCCCAGGAGGCCCACACGAGCAGAAGCAGGCTGGCAGCGACGTGCCATGCCATGAAGGCGACGGAATCGGGCTCGAGGCCGAGCAAGGACGGCAGCGACGCGTCGCCCTTTGAGCTGGCCTGTGCCATGCCAAGCGCAATCGACAGCGCGACGTAGAGCAACACATCCTCGATCACGGCAACCGAGAGGACGATGCGCGCAAGACGCGTGTTCATCAGGCCGAGATCGAGCAGGATCCGGGTAATGACGGGAATGCTGGTGATGGCGAGTTCGATCAACAGCACGATCTTCAGTGCGGCCACATTGTTCACGCTGCCCAGATACGGCGTGACGTCGATAAGCTCGAGCATCATGAGCCCGGCGGCGACCGGCACGATGACGCCCATCGCAGAGATCCAGCCAATCGAGGCCGCGTCACGACGCGTCATGAGGCGGCGCAGCTGCAGACCACCCAGAAACATGAGCAGCAACAGGCCGATGGTGCTGCAGAAATCGAGCACGACCAGCACAGGGGGCACCCCCCCCCGCCATCGCTTGTCGGTGCAGGCAGCAGCCATGCCTGCCCCTCTGGCCAGATCCGCTGCAGCACGGTCGGGCCGAGCAACAGCCCCCCGCACAGTTCGCCGATCATCGGCGGAAGGCCGATACGGCAGGCCAGAAGGCCTCCGAGGTGCGCGCAGACGAGGATTGCCGACAGCGCAGCGACGATGTGCAGGATGTCGAGGCTGCTGAGGCTCATGCTCATTGCTCCCGCGGGCGCATCCCGTGGATCACACCCGGTAGCCCAGATCGCGCGCGAGGCCTTCCAGCCCGGGCAGCACGCGCTCGATCCGCTCGCGGTGCCGTTGGTCGCGCCACTTGTCGAGGCGGATCTCAGAGAACGCGTCGTAAGGCTTGTCGAGCAAGCTGCTGCAGTGCGCTTCGATCGCCGGCGTGAATGGCAGGTCGCAATGTGCAAAAACCTGACGGAGCGTCTCGACCGGGTCGCGCACGACATCCTCGTAGAACACCTCATGCCACTGTTCGGCCGGTATCGCGAGTGAGGCTTCGCGAATCGCCCGGTGGATCGACGCGTACTGGAAGGCGTTAACTTCCTCGAGCGACGCGCGCAGGTATTCACGCCAGCCTTCCGGCAGGAAATGACACCAGCGCGTGAAGCTACCGCCGTCGATCTGCACCTGTGCCGGCAGGCCTGTGGACCACGTCGCATAGCGTTCGGGGCGATGCCAGCCTTCGATCATCGAGTTCAAGGTGTCGCCTGGATTGCGCTTGATGTAGACGAAGCGCGCGTCTGGATACAGCGCATGAAGATAAGGAACCGCCAGTCCATGCTGATTGTTCTTGTCGACAAAGCGGCGCTGGCCGGTGCGCGCATAGAAGTAGCGCGTGATGAAGTCGCGCTCGCCGGGCTCGACGTCCTCGGCATCGAGCACATGGCTGTCCCAATGCTTGTGATGGGGTGCATGAAGACGCGACCAGACCGCGTAGATCTCGCGATTTAAGCTGCCAATCGCCTGCGACTGCGACAAGGTCTTGTACAGCATCTGCGTGCCGGAGCGGCTGCAACTGACGATGAATACCGGCCGCTCGGCCGGCCATTGCGCGACCTGCCAGCGCGCTGCGCGCAGGCTCACCCGCGCGTTCGTGGCATGGAAACGCAAGGTCTTGCCGACCTTGTCCCAGAAGCCGCTACCGTCCTCGTGCAGGTCGGCGACGATGCGCTTAGTGGCCGGTGAGGACATTTTCGGGCTCCTTGTTCCGGTGGGTCAGACTGGCACGAAGCATGTCCTGGATGGGTTCGCGCATGAACCAGTCGGGCAGGGATTCGTTTCGGCTCAGGGCTGCAAACGCATCGCCCGCGTCGATGAAGTCCTGCGCATGCTTGGTGGCGTCGGCCTCCGGGCCGATTTCGGCATAGCGGCCTTCCGCGCGCGCGTAGCCGACCGGGGGGACGAAAACCGGCACAGCGCCGAGGTCCCCGAGGCTTGCGAA
>CAZRFC010000428.1:0-3664 GCA_964598975.1 uncultured Mycobacterium sp.
CCAGATCGGCGAGGTAATCCAGCGGGATGAACCCCGCCAGCAGGGCCACCACCACCGCGACGATCACGGTGTTGTTCCGCGGGGTCATCGTCCGCGGATCGACTCGGGCGAAGATCGACGGGAGCAGTCCGTCGCGGCCCATGGCGAACAGGATGCGGGTCTGGCCGTAGAGCGTCACCAGGGTCACCGAGAAGATCGAGATGACCGCACCGACCGCCAGTACCGTGCCCCAGTACTGCGCGCCCGTCACGTTGTCCAGGATGGTGGCCAGGCCGGCTTTCTGCTCGGCGAAATCCGTCCAGTTCTGGGCGCCCAGGGCGGCCACCGCGACCAGTAGATAGACCGTCGTCACAGTGATCAGCGCGGCGATGATGGCCCGCGGCATCGTCCGCTGCGGATCCTTCACCTCGTCGCCGGCGGTGGAGACCGCATCCAGGCCGATGTACGAGAAGAAGATCGTGCCGGCAGCCGCCCCCACGCCGGCCATGCCGAACGGGGCAAACTCGGCGAACCGGTCGGTGTCGAAGGCGGTGAAGGCGATCACCGAGAACATCACCAGCACCGACAACTTGATGACCACCATGATGCTGTTGACCTTCGCCGACTCACTGGCCCCGCGGATCAATAGCAGCGCGCACAACCCGACCAGGATCATCGCCGGCAGATTCATGATGCCGGGTTCGGCGTCCCAGGGCGCCGCCGAGAGTGCGTCGGGGAGCTTGAATCCGAGGAAGTTGTCCAGCAGTTTGTTGACGTACTGGCTCCAGCCCACCGCCACCGCGGCGGTGGAGACGCCGTACTCCAGAAGCAGGCAGGCGGCCACGCCCATCGCCACCACCTCGCCCAGGGTGGTGTAGGCGTAGGAGTAGGTGGACCCGGCAACCGGGACCGCCGAGGCCAGTTCGGCGTAGCAGATGGCCGCCAGGCCGGCCGCAAGTCCGGCGATCAGGAAGGACAGGATGACGCTCGGGCCGGCCTTGGGGACGGCCTGGGAGAGCACGAAGAAGATGCCGGTGCCGACGGTGCAGCCGACCCCGAACATGGTCAGCTGGAACACCCCGATGGAGCGTTTGAGGTTCTCGGAGGCACCGTGGGCCACCGGCGCCCCGATGACCGGTCGTCGGCGCAGCATCTGTTCGGTCAGGGTGACCGTCGGTGGTGCGGTCATCGCGGGTGCCTCCCCTGGCTTTGCGGAATGAGCCGATTATGGGCCTGTATCGGCTGATGCGCTCGCGAACCGGTCACCCGGCATCGTGTAAGAACACCTCGTGAGCAAAAACGGGGTCGTCATCGTCGGCGGCGGGCTGGCTGCCATCCGGACCGCCGAGCAGCTGCGCAAATCCGGTTACACCGGCCAGGTGACCATCGTCAGCGAGGAACGGCACCTGCCCTACGACCGGCCGCCGCTGTCCAAGGACGTGCTGCAGGACAGCGCCAAGGGGCTGGCCGATCTGGCGCTCAAACCGGAGGAGTTCTACGCCGACAGTGACATCACGCTGCGACTCGGATCTGCCGCGCAGTCGCTGGACACCGCCGCCCGGACGGTGACGCTGGCCGACGGCGAGATGCTGGAGTACGACGACGTGGTGATCGCCACCGGCCTTGTGCCCAAGCGCATTCCGTCGTTTCCCGACCTGGACGGCATCCGGGTGCTGCGCACGTTCGACGAGGCGCTGCAGTTGCGCGAACACGCCGGCTCGGCGGGCCGGGCGGTCATCGTCGGCGCCGGGTTCATCGGCTGCGAGGTGGCGGCCAGCCTGCGCAAGCTGGGCGTGCAGGTGGCGCTGGTGGAGCCCCAGCCCACCCCGCTGGCCGGTGTGCTCGGCGAACGGATCGGTGAACTGGTGGCCCGGTTGCACCGCGCCGAAGGGGTCGACGTCCGCACCGGCGTCGGGGTGGCCGAGGTGCGCAGCGACCCCGGAAATGACCACGTCGACGGTGTGGTGCTGACCGACGGCACCGAACTCGACGCCGACCTGGTGGTGGTCGGCATCGGATCGCGCCCGGCCACCGACTGGCTGGTGGGCAGTGGCGTGGCACTCGACAACGGGGTGGTGTGCGACGAGGTCGGGCGCACCAGCGAACCGCACGTCTGGGCGCTGGGCGACGTCGCCTCCTGGCGGGACGCGGCCGGACATCAGGTTCGCGTCGAGCATTGGAGCAATGTCGCCGACCAGGCCCGGGTGCTGGTGCCCGCACTTCTCGGCCAGGACGGACCGACGCCGGTGGTGGTGCCCTACTTCTGGAGTGACCAGTACGACGTCAAGATCCAGTGCCTCGGCGAACCGGAGGCCGACGACGTCGTGCATCTCGTCGAGGACGACGGGCGCAAGTTCCTCGCCTACTACGAGCGCGACGGGGTGCTGGTCGGCGTGGTGGGCGGCGGAATGCCCGGCAAGGTGATGAAGGCCCGGGCCAAGATCGCCGCCGGCGCACCGATCGGCGAGGTCCTGCACTAGCCCAGCCCGGCTCCCGCACCCCGCCGCGAGCAGACGCAAACTCGCATGAATTCCCCCTGAAAAGTGCGAGTTTGCGTCTGCTCGCGGGGATGCAACAGGGCTCAGCCCAGGACACTGAACCCTGCGGCCGCGGTGTCGAACGCGTCGGCCAGTGCCTGGCGCAACTCGACGGAGTCGTCGGCCAGCCAGTGCTCGTAGGCTGCCAGCGCCACGCCGAGCATCAGCCAGGCGTGCGTCTGCGGCGCCAGATCCGTTGCCCGGCAACCGGTTCGGCGGGCCACGAACTCGGCGACCACCCCGCGCCAGCCGGCGTACATCGTCATCGAGTAGGCCTGCAGTTCGGCTGTCTGCAGGATCACCCGCATGCGCTGGCGGTGCCGGGCGGCCTCGGAATCGTCGAAGGTGTTGAAGTCCAGCAGCGCCGACCGCAGCGCCGAGCGCAGCGACAGCCCGGGGTCGGTGCGGTCCAGCAGGGCGGCGAAGTGCTTCAGGTGCGAGTCGAAGTCACCCCACGGAATGGCGTTCTTGGAGGGGTAGTAGCGGAACAGGGTGCGTCGCGCGATGCCGGCCGCCACCGCGACGTCGTCGACGCTGACTTCGGCGAATCCGTAGGTGGCGAATAACTCCAGGGCCACCTCGGCGATGTGGCCCTGGGTGGTCGAGCGGCGGCGGCCGAGACGCGGGGCCGCGCTCGGGGCTGTCTGCATCCCAAAACCTTCCCTTTTCGGCACCTGATGCCATATTCTGGCGGTCGCGACGCCCGAATGTCGAGAATTCCCGAAAGGAACCTTCCATGGAGCCGACACAGAACGAGACCGCCACCCCCGCCGAACTGGTGACCGAGAGCATGGTCGAAGAGGTCTCCATCGACGGGATGTGCGGGGTCTACTGATCGACCCGTCAACCGGTCTCAGCCTGCACCCGCAGGTGGCCGTCCGCCCCGAACCGTTCGGGGCGCTGCTCTACCACTTCGGCACCCGCAAGCTGTCGTTCCTGAAGAACCGCACCATCGTGACCGTCGTGGAGTCCCTCGGGGACCACCCGGACGTCGCCTCGGCTCTAGCCGCCGCCGGCGTGGAACCCGGTCAGCAGGCCCCCTATCTGAACGCCCTGTCCGTGCTCGTCGAATCGAACATGTTGGTGCCCCGATGACCTCCGGCCTTATCGCCCAGGAGGTCTGCAGATGCGCCGAGGAGTGGCAAGCC
>CAZRFC010000429.1:0-3657 GCA_964598975.1 uncultured Mycobacterium sp.
AGTACGAAACCTATGGCATGTTAAACCGATGGCAGGATGAAATGGAAGTTGACCCATTCCACTTCAACCAGGCCGCCGGATTAGGCGCACCATTCCAGAATGAGAAATGTACAGCGGTCTGGATACAACGCGAGCGGGAGCGCGTGGCGCGTTCGTTGTTTGCGGCATGGAATGACTTAAGCCGCGAGTTGGGCTTCTGGCCGCGTCCGCTGTATACCAGTGAATGGGTAGAACTCAAGCGCAGCACCTCGTGGGTCTACCAGACGCATGTCACCAAGTGGCGCTACCTGCAAGCCTTTGGCCGTGAGACTAGCGCGGTGATTGAGGCCGGGGCGAGCGTGACATACAGCGATGCCGACGGCGATGGCGTGAATGAGACGGCCACGATCACGGTTGCCAGTACCAGCGATGTTGACCAGGTGCGGGTGTACTTCAGGACTGCCGACGGCGCACCATCGGCCAAAGATGACCTGTACGAAGTCGCCCCGCTCACGGTGCGTGCCAGCGGCGCGAATATTGTCATCACCGGCCACGCCTCGTTATTCGTCAAGCCGTCGGTGTGGAAAGTGGAGTATGACCCCAGCGACCCCAACAGCCTGGAACGCAACGACGCCAACACGGTACTTGCTGCCACTTATGTTACGGCGGTGGATGTGTACCGCGTGTATACCGATGACAGCATCCAGGCGCAAGTCGTCAACCGTAACAACGACGTGCTGCTGAATGTAGACTGTGTGGTGCTGGATAGCGAACGTGGTATGTGGAAAGTAGACGACGACGATTGTTCGGCACTGGCGACGTGCCTGACGGATAATTACCCGGTGCGCCTGAAGATTCACTACCTGGCCGGGTATCCGCTTGATGATAACTTACGCATCAACTCGCAGCTTGCGACGGCGGTAATCCGGCTATCCAACACCCTGCAACCGGGGCAGCCGTGTACGCTGTGCGACCAGTCTGAATGGTATTGGGAAGAGGACAGGCAGGTAAGCCGCGATTCCGAGTTCGGCTCACTGTTACAGGAACGTGACATGCCTAACCCGTTTGGACTGCGTGCCGGGGCTATTGCCGCGTGGCGCGTGGTGCGTGATTTCAGCCGGTCAAGCATGGTCACGGGCGGGAAGTTCACCGGGACGACGCGGTAATGTTTGCAACGGGAAAAGAAAAACCCTATAATGTGAGCAGGGGACGTGTTTTTGTCCCTTGTTTTCGTTAGGGGTGATATGGGATTACGGCGGCGGTCACGACAACTGACTACTGAAATCATCATACGCGAGAATGAAGTCGCACAGCGGGCGATGATTCAGGCCATGATGGATACGGCAACCGTGATGACTGATACCGTTGAACGCGCTACCGGCAATTGGGAACATAAGCCGACATTTGAGGTCACGTTTAGCAAAAGCGGCAGCCGCGTTATTATCACGGTGCTCCCTACCGGCCCTAAAATTAATCAAACGATATTCGGCTGGGTCGACCAGGGGACAGGAAAGTATGGGCCAAAGGGACGCTCGTATAAAATCCCGAAACGGGTGAAGCGCGGGCAGAAGCCGCTCCGGTTTCAGACGGGGCATCAGGCCAAGACGAAGCCTATTGCGCAAGTCACCGGGAAAAGCGGGGAGCGCACCGGCCCCTGGGTGAGCGCAATACAGGTAGAGCACCCCGGTATTGAGGGACGTAAGTTTTTAGAGACTGCCCAGGCTGAATTGCGGCCAGGGCTGGACGTGCGAGTAACCAACGCAATTCGTAAAGCATTGAGCCGTTATGGTTTGGGAGGTTAGACAATGACAACGCCTGGACAGTGGAATACCAGCGCAGTACAGACAGACATTTTTATCCGTAAAGGCCCAGGACAACCCTGGGAAGTTCTCGACATTGACGCCGCTATGGACGCGCCCAGCGGCGGCGGGCAGGGCGTCGAATCCCGTTTCGGGCGCGGCATCTATGGCGGGCTGGAATACCGGGGGAGCTCCATCACCGGCAACCCTGACCGCGTGACCGCACAGCTTTCAATGCGCCTGAAGAGTATCACGTTCCTTGACCAGAAGCTCCGCACCTGTTTTCATGACGTGATGGCCGTCCAGCGTTGCGGGCCGGTGGGCATTCCGGTGAATGGGAGTGACCGCGTAGTATTGCTGGACGGTTATGCCACCGGGCGCGGCGTTAGCGAATCGCTGGCGATGGGGACGGAACAGAACGAAGCCGACATCATGGAAACCTATGACATGAGCGCCGGGTTGGACATTCGTAGCAAGCAATTGCAGCATCAGGACATCACAAAAACATGGTCTGATTTTGCGATTAATGATGTCTACATTGCCGACGTGATCCAGTGCGAGGGCGATTGCGGCGCATTCAGTGACGGCACGCAAATTGTGTGGATGGTCACAGACCAGGACACCACGCCCGGCTACTCCGGCACGGCAACTCCTGTTTTTCTGTGGTCACTGGACGGCGGCGTAACCTTTAGTGCCACCTATATTGACGTGTTGGGCAACGGCAACGCAACCAGCGTCGTCCGTATGGGCAATAACATCGTGGTTGGGTCACTGACCAAAGGCGTCGCAGTGGCGCGGATTGAAGACGTGTACAACGGCAATCCGAACCCCTGGACACTGGCGAGTGGGTACACCCTGCCTGCCACACCGGGCTACATTGCGGCGGTATCGAATACCACTGCTTACGGTGTCGGCAATGGCGGGTATGTGTTCAAGACCACCGACAGCGGGAAAACCTGGTCAACACTGAGCGCGGGAACGGTGACAACCGAAAACCTGACCAGCATCAGCGCGGCCAATGAGAACCTCATCTGGGCGGCTGGCGAAAATACCACCGTCCTGAAGATTTTCAAGGATACCATCAGCATCGTCCTGGTTCGCACCAGCGCGGGCGCAACCATCATGAGCGCCACAGAGGACATCAACGTGATCGCAGCCGCGCCGGGGCGCAATCATGTGCATATCGGCACGAGCGGCGGAAAGAATATCCGCACGACCAACAGCACGGCAACCAAGACGGTATGGGAAAGCCTGGCCGGGCCGAAGTTCGGCACGGGGCAAATCAAGGATATGGCCTTCGCCGGGTTCAAGGGTAATGTGTTGTTTATCATCCAGCATGACGCCAACGGCGCGGGGCGCGTGCTGCGCGACATCTCCGGCGGGTATGGCACGGATAACCAGATTGAGATTATCGGAGACTTCACCACGCCCAGCAATAACGGCTATAACGCAATCGCCCCGGCTAACGAGAATGTGGCCTATGTGGGTGGCGAGAGCGAGGGCAGTTACGGGTATGTCGGCAAGCTGACCGGCATCTAATGGATGACAGCAAGGGGACGAAATGAACGCACTAACCTACGAACCGTTACGGCATGAGGTGATTACCAGCAGCGGGGTTGCAGTCATTGTGACCCCGCTCTCTCCGCACACGTTGGCGCTTTTACGGGAGCGGTCACAAAAGCTCTACCCTGACCCTGACCCCGCGCCATATATGCTCCCTCTTCCGAACGCCGCCCAGGACGGGGATACCTATCTGGACAAGGATAACCCGGAATACCAGACGCTTTTAGCCGAGGCGTTGACCGAACGCTCTAACTGGCTGATGGCGGCATTACATGATCTGGCGTTAGAGTTCCCCGACGGAAAAGAGGCGCTCATC
>CAZRFC010000430.1:0-3621 GCA_964598975.1 uncultured Mycobacterium sp.
AAGGGGGCCATCTTCGCGTAGTTGGCGACACTGTCGGTCGGGTCGTCGCGCAGCACGTGGTTGACACCCTTGAGCTCGACCCGCGTCAGCGCGGTGTGTTCCAGGGCGCGGGCCAGTGGGTCCATGCCCGCACAACTGGCTTGAGCATCAGAGTCCGAGCAGGTCAGCAAGACCGGCGTTGCGTCGGGGATGCGCGCGGCCAGGTCGAGTGGGTCGATGGCGTCGGCCTCGAGGACCGCTTTGACGTTCTGCGGGTTGACGATTGCGCCGAGGCCGTCGGGAAGGGTGGCTGGAACTGATCCGTCGGTGCGGATCTGCCGCACCGCGGCCTGCCAGGCGGCAAGCACCTGATCGGCCTGCTGCCGGGTTTTGGCGCCGCTGCGCACCGCAGCGGCGAGGTCACCACTCACCCGGGCGGTGATCAGATCGAGGTAACGCGCGCCGAGTGGCTGCAGCAGCCCCAGCGAATGGATCTTCGGCGCCCCCGGTGAGGTGTCGGAGGCGAGCGTCATCGCGTGAATGGCGCCCTCCCCCAGCCCGTATGCCGAAACCCGTTCGGTACCTGGCTGTTCGGCCAGAAACCGGACGGCGGCTTTGGCACCGTCGGTGTAGACGGCACTGCCCACGTCGGCGGGCCGGTCGGCAAACGGGCCGAGTCCGGTGGCGCCGGTCCCGACCATGTCATAGCGCAACGTCGCCATTCCGCGGTCGGAGAGAAACTCCGCGAGTTGACGCATGTTGCCGATCGGTCCCGCGACGTTGTTGTCGCCGTTTCGATCGGTGGCGCCACTCTCGGAGATCAGCAGCGCGGCCGGGATCGGGCCGCCGCCGCTCAGGTGACGGTAGGTGCCGTGCAGTGTCAGTCCGCCCGCGTCGAAGGTGACCTCCTCATCCACCCAGACCGGCGGGGACACGTCGTCGTGGCCGACGTCCCGTCCGCAAGCGGCCAGCAGCACAGCGAACGCCAACGCCGCACCCAGTCGGCGGCCCCTCACAACCTGGCCTGTATCCAGGTGACGACGTCGTCGAGCACCCGATCACGCTCAGGCTCGTTGAATACCTCGTGGTACAGGTCGGGGTAGACCTTCAGTTCGACATCACGGGATCCGACATGTTCGACCAGACGTCGGCTTCCGTCGGCGGACACCAGACGATCCTCTTCGCCGTGCACCACCAACAGCGGTGCGGTGAGACCCGGTGCGAGCAGATGCATTTTCTCACCGACGATGAGTAATGCCTTGCCGATCCCGGCAGGTACTTTGCCGCGATAGACCAGCGGGTCGGCCTTGTAGTCCGCCACCACCTTCGGGTCACGGGAGACCGCTTCGGCATCAATGGCCTCGATGGGCAGGTTGGGGAAGATCGAGCCGATGGCCTTTCCGATGACGGCCTTGGCTTTGGATACCCCGGTGTGCGCTGCAATCGCCGGCCCGGACAGGACCATCAGGTCGTAGTCTGCCGCGTGCTGAACGCCGTAGGCGAACACGATGCCACCGCCCATGCTGTGGCCCAGGACGATCACCTTCAGATCGGGATGCTCCGCTCGGGCGATCTTCACCAGTTCGCGATAGTCGGAGACGAACTCCTTCATGTGCCGCACCCGCACTCGTCGTCCGCCGGCCCGTCCATGGCCGCGGTGGTCCAGCGCATAGGTCGTCAGTCCGGCTTCCCCGAAACGTTGCGCCACGTGGTCGTAGCGCCGGGCATGCTCGCCGTAGCCGTGTGCCAGCACAACCACCGCTCGCACCTCGCCCTGCGGCTTCCACACGTCGTAGACGATCGGAACGCCACCGTGCCCCGGGAACGTCCGCTCTATCCGTTCTGCCATTCGGCCAGCGTAGCGGCCGTACGGGCGGGTCAGTCGATGCCCACGATCTCCTGCGCGATGACGGCCACCCGGGCCTGGGCAGCCGAAACGACCCGCTGCCGGTTCTTGTGGGCCTCCTCGAACGCGACGATCGTCCGGATATCGGCGGGGTCGGCCAGTTCCTTGACCGCCGCCACCGCCTCGTTCACCGACAACTCCGCGTAGCCCGGGATCGGTAGCTCTTCGGCGTCCAGGACGCCGACGGACCCTCGCATCGCGTGCAGGGCGTCCGCGGCGCCGTTGGCACCCTCCTGCCGGGTCACCTGCTCGGCGGTGTGCAGGGCCGCATCGCGGGAGGCCGCCATCGCCTTGACCGCGACCTCTCGGGCATGAGCACCCCTGGTAATCAGTTCCTCGAATCCGGGCCGGCCGCTTCGGACCACCTCGACGGCCCGGTCCGCACCACGGACCGACCAGGCCATCGGCAGGTTGGCCACCCGGACCGCCAGTCCGAGAACGGCCTGCATCGGGGTGCGACGAAGCGCCGCCGGTCCACCGAGTGCGTCTTCGGCGAGGACTGTGGTGAGCCATTCGACTGTGGCGGCATGAGCGGTGATCAACCGGTCCGCCAGCTTCTGAACGTCGGACCGTCCGGCGGCCACCGCGAGCGCCTTGAGATAACGGGCGCGATCGAGGAGCTGATCCTCCAGTGCGAGATCGCCGAGTAGCGCTTCGTCGAACGGCTGGGCTTGTTCGGTGAGCGCCTTGACTGCCGCCTGCGCACGGCCGATGAACGGACCGACGATGTCGGGAACGCCGCCCAGTTCGCGAATAGTCGCCTCGATCGTCTCCGCGCGTTGGCGGCCGTTGTCGGCGTTCTGCTGCAACTCACTCCGGATCGCCTCGGTGCGAGCCTGGGCCACACGGGTTTCGGCGACCTGAATCTCGGTGTGGGTCAGGTCGAGGACCGCGCGGAGCTGGGCCAGTAGTTTTGCGGTGTCGTTCATTGGTGTAGTCCCTCCTAGGTATTTGGCTACTCCTGTGGCCTCTACCCGATCGGCCTCGGGGGTCAAACGTCCGTTTTGCAGTGCCGATTTGCACGCATAACGATCGGGTCACGACAACAGGTCACGATCACTTAAGAGATCTGCCGCAATCGTGTGGAGTCTCAGATCTGCACGCCGGCTCTTGTTGGGGCTTAATGGGTTTCGGGGGGAAAGAGACAGACTTCACCCCCGACTGTGTAACGGTCCCCGATGTCCGCCGGAATCGACCCGGAATCGGATTTTGCTGACGGCCGCGTCGTAAACGGCATCACTACCTTTGGGCCTCGGGTCGGTGATGAAAGGGAAACATGTTGATGATCAGAGGAATCGCCACCACTGCGGCTACCGGCGCGGCCGCACTCGCTGCCGTCTTTGCGCCGATGGCCAGCGCAGACTCAGGCACCTGCTCGGCGGCGGGTGTTGCGGGTACCGTGAATGCGGTCACCGGTTCCGCGCAGCAGTATCTGGCCACCCACTCCGGCGCTGGGCGGGTTCTCTACGCGGCGGCGGGCCAGTCCCCCACCCAAGCCGAGTCGGCTGTTCGCGGCTACTTCAGCGCCAATCCCGCCGAGTACTACCAACTGCGCGGGATACTGGCGCCGATCGGCGATGTTCAGCATCGGTGCGGCGTGTCCGTTCTGCCGCCGACTCTCCAAGCGGCCTACGAGCAGTTCATGGCCGGGTGAGCTGACATGCCGAAAGCCCGGCGGTACAGCAATGAGGCTGTGCCGCCGGGCCTTTCAGTGCCGAAACATCGGCGATCCCGAC
>CAZRFC010000431.1:0-1281 GCA_964598975.1 uncultured Mycobacterium sp.
GCCGCTTGTAGGAGTTCACCCACTGGTTGGTGACGGCGCTGATCTCGCTGGCGTGCTCGAGAATCCCGGCAATGAAGGATTTGGCGACGTCGGACAGTTGCAGCGGGTCGTCGGGGCTGTGGAAGGCATTGGTCTCGCCCTCGAACAGGCTCATGTGGGTGTGCATTGCCGAGCCGGGGTACTCGACGAACGGCTTGGGCATGAACGACGCCCGCACCCCCTCGGCCAGCGCCACCTCCTTGACGACATAGCGGAAGGTCATCACGTTGTCGGCCATCGAGAGGGCATCGGCGTAGCGGAGGTCGATCTCCTGCTGACCGGGTGCCCCCTCGTGGTGGCTGAACTCCACCGAGATGCCCATCTGCTCGAGGGCGTCGATGGCGTGGCGCCGGAAGTTCGGCGCGGCGTCGTGCACGGCCTGGTCGAAGTAGCCGCCGTTATCGGCCGGGACCGGCACGCTTCCGTCGTAGGGACCGGGCTCGAGCAGGAAGAACTCGATCTCGGGGTGCACGTAGCAGGAGAACCCGAGGTCGCTGGCCTTGGCCAGTTGACGACGAAGCACGTGCCGGCTGTCCGCCCACGACGGCGAGCCGTCGGGCATGGTGATGTCGCAGAACATCCGCGCCGAGTGGTGCTGTCCAGAACTGGTGGTCCAGGGCAGCACCTGAAAGGTCGACGGGTCCGGGCGGGCCACGGTGTCGGATTCGAAGACTCGAGCGAACCCCTCAATGGAGGACCCGTCGAAGCCGATGCCCTCCTCGAAAGCGCCCTCGAGTTCGGCGGGGGCGATGGCCACCGACTTGAGGTATCCGAGGACGTCGGTGAACCACAGCCGGACGAACCGGATGTCCCGTTCCTCCAGCGTGCGCAGCACGAATTCCTTTTGCCGGTCCATGACGCGAGCGTAGGCAGCGGCTGTTAACGCTGTGTTACGAAGGCCTGATCTAACAGGTCAGATTCCCCGGCACCACCCGGTCGACGAAGTACCGGAACACCGCCCCGTCGACGCAGCGGTTGCCGTCGAAAACCACCGTGTGCTGGGTGCCGTCATTGGTGATCAGCGGCGCACCCAATTGTTTCGCCAGATCGACACCCGCCTGGTACGGCGTGGCCGGGTCGTGCGTCGTGGAGACCACCACCACGCTGCCGGCCGGCGCCGGATCGGCCGCATGCGGGACGGAGGTGGTCGGCACCGGCCAGAACACGCACAGATCGCGCGGCGCGAACCCCGTGAACTGCCCGTAGGACAGGAACGGGGCCAGCTGACGCGTCTTCAGATCC
>CAZRFC010000431.1:1291-3599 GCA_964598975.1 uncultured Mycobacterium sp.
TGCCGGTCGACCTCGGCCCAGGCGGCGGGATCGCTGTCTGTCGGGCTGTCCACGCACCGAATCGCGTTGAACGCGTCCTGCCCGTTGCTGTAGCGACCGTCGTCGTCGCGGCCCTCGTAGTCGTCGGCCAGCAGTAACAGGTCGTCCGCGGTCGAGCCGCGGGCCAGGCCGAGCAGACCGCTGGTGAGGTACTTCCAGTACTGCGGCGTGTAAAGCGCGTTGACCGTGCCGGTGATCGCGTCGGCGTAGCTGAGCCCACGCGGGTCGGCGGTGGGTCCCGGCTTGGTCACCAGCGGGTCCACCAGCTGGTGGTAGCGGTCGACGAACTTGGCGGGATCGGTACCCAACGGGCAGGCCGGTGACGTGGCGCAGTCGGCGGCGTAGTCGTCGAACGCCACCTGGAAACCAGCCATCTGATTCACCAACGACTCCAACGGATCCTCGGTGGGGTCGATGGCCCCGTCGAGCACCATGGCGCGAACCCGGTCGGGATACCGCTCGACGTAGGCGGTACCGAGTTCAGTGCCGTAGCTGTAGCCCAGGTAGTTGATCTGTTCCTCACCAAGCGCGACACGAACGGCATCCATGTCCCTGGCCGCGGAATCGGTTCCGACACTGGCCAGGAACGGCTTGCCCATCCGGTCCAGACACTTTTGGGCGAAGCTGCGGTTCAGTTGCTCGATAGCCGCCACCCCGGCCTGGCTGTAGTCGACCATCGGCTCACGACGCCACGCATCGTGTTCGGCGTCTGTGCGGCAACGTAATTCGGGTGTCGAGTGCCCGACACCCCGGGGATCAAAACCCACCAGGTCGAAATGCTCGGTGATGGGGCTACCGTCGAGCGAGTCGGCGAGATTGACCACCGAGTCGACCGCCGAGGCACCCGGCCCACCGGGGTTCATCAGCAGCACACCGATGCGCTGACCGCTGGCCGGGATCCGGATGACGGCCAGATTCGCTTGCGGCCCAGAAGGATCGGCGTCGTCGATCGGGACGGCGACCGTTGTGCACTGTGCGGCCGGCAGGTAGGCGTCGGAGACGAAGCGGTCACAGCTCCCCCACACCGGCGGCGCGGTCTGGCCGAGTTCCGGTGCGGCGACGGCGGGTGCGATCGCCGCCAGGGTGCACATGACCGCAGAGGACAGAGCGAACACCGCCGAGCCCGTCAGACTCGCGCGTTTCATGGCCGCCATCGTGGCACGCCGAGAAGCCTTGCGGCAGTGCGCGACGGTTACACCTCGATATCGGAACTGCAGCGGTTCAGCAGGTGGTGCCGTCCGGAGGCAGTTTCAGATCGATCAGATAGGCGGCGACGTAGTCGTCGACGCACTGTTCGCCCTGGAAGGCGACGGTGTGCTGGGTGCCTTTGAAAGTCAACAACGCGCCACCCAGTTGCTTGGCCAGGTCCACGCCCGCCTGGTACGGGGTGGCCGGGTCGCCGGTCGATGAGATCACCAGAACCGGCGGCAGACCGGGCGCCGATGCGGTGTGCGGCTGGCTGGTGGGCGGCACCGGCCAGAAGGCGCAGGTGCCCAACGGGGCGTGCCCGGTGAATTCGCCGTAACTCATGAACGGCGCGACCTCACGCAGCCGGCGGTCCTCCTCGACCACCTTCTCGCGATCCGTGATCGGTGGCTGGTCGACGCAGTTCACCGCGATCCGGGCGTCGGTGGCGTTGGTGTAGCGCCCCTGCGGGTCACGGCGCATGTACATGTCGGCAAGCGCCAGCATGGTGTCGCCGCGCCCCGTCGTCATCTCCGAGAGTCCCTGGGTCAGATGCCGCCACAGATTGGGCGAGTACAACGCCATCACCGTGCCGATGATCGCGTCGCCATAGCTCAGCCCGCGCGGGTCCTTGGTCTTCATCGGCTTCTCCACCAAGGGGTCCACCAGATCGCGGTACACCGCAACGGATTTGGCCGGGTCAGTACCCAGCGGGCAGTCCGCATCCTTGGCGCAGTCTGCTGCGTAATCGTTGAACGCCTTCTGAAAAGCTTCAGCCTGATCGATATCAGCCTGGATCGGATCGGCGTTCGGGTCGACGGCTCCGTCGAGAACCATCGCCCGGACATTGTTGGGGAAAGCTTCGGCGTAGGCCGCGCCGATCCGGGTTCCATAGGAGTAACCGAGATAGTTCAGCTTCTCGTCGCCGACCGCGGCCCGCAACGCGTCAAGATCCTTGGCCACACTGGCGGTACCGACGTTGGCCAGGAACTCGGTGCCCATCTTGTCGACACAGCGATGAATGAACTCCTTGGTGAAACCATCGATGCGCTCTACACCCTCCGGGCTGTAGTCCACCTGCGGG
>CAZRFC010000432.1:0-3592 GCA_964598975.1 uncultured Mycobacterium sp.
TACTCATCCCGGCTTTTCGCCCATATTGAACCGTCGATAGTCTGGTCATAAAAATATTTTGCCGAAAGTAAAAGAAATATTTGGAAAATCAAAATCATTTTTTTTACTTTGGCAAATGAACGCTGTTTTGTACAAAATGTACTGGTCCGGAACCGAATACTTCTACATTGGGTCGTCCTCAAATTATCATATCAGGGCTGGCTCTCACATTAGTTTATTAAAATCGGGGATACACCCGAACAGAATGGCGCAACTGCTTTACGTGCTATACGGAATGCCGAGTTTTAAAATAATAAGGCGTGGGCCAGTAAAGAAAATGCGAAATGCAGAAATGTATAGCATAATTCGCAACGGATGTAAATACTGTTGCAATTACATGGACTATTTCGGCTCAAAGCCAGAGAGGTTTAGTGCAAAAATTACTGAAATCATAAACACCGCTAAAATAAGATAACCATGCCCCCATCCTCCTACCAATATTCCCGAACACTGAACCGCTGGCAAGCTACCGACCGGCAGGGCCGCCGGGAATGGTTTAATACTGAAGCTGAGGCATCTGTATTTTGTAAAACAGGTAACCCAATGTTAAAGCACATGGGATTTTATATTAACGACCGGTTTCAGATATTCGATGCCGAGTATAACCATGTTTTCACCGCCCCGTGGCAACGGTGTGACACAATAGACGAGGCGAAGATCACTATTGATGCGTCTATAATGGCGGGAGAACTAATGAATAAATACCCCGCGCCGGTTGTGGCGGCTGCTGTTAATGACTTTGAGTTCGAAAACGGACACAACGAAGCGGAGGAGGCGGCGAGGAAAGCGGAGGAGCGCGGGGAGCAGGAATTGGTAAAAGATGCACAATGAAAATAACGATCAATAACTACAAGACAGAGGAAATCGAGCTGACCGAACGCGAACAGCAAATATATAAAGCCGGGGAAACTGCTGGTTTTATAGACGGCGGGATGTGTGTTATTATCATGGTAGCTATTATGACCGGAATTGCTATTGTAATCACACTTGTTTAACCTTTAAAAACTATAATTATGTCAATCATTGCAACAGACAAAGGAACAACACGGCAATTAATACCAGCAGGTAACTATGTTGCCAGGTGTTACCAAATGATTCAGATCGGTACAATTACTGAAACCGTAATGGGCAATACAGTCACCGCCCCAAAAGTCAGAATCGGATGGGAACTACCGGAAGAAAAAAGGGTGTTTGATGAAACAAAAGGAGAGCAGCCCCTCGTTATTTCAATGGATTTTACCCTGTCCATGAACCCAAAAGCCACCCTGCGCAAAACGCTGGCATCATGGAGGGGCAAGGATTTTACGGAAGAAGAAGCCAAAGCCTTTGATGTAACAAAGCTGATCGGCGTCCCCTGCCTTCTCAATATCATCCATAAACCCGGCGTGGCAGATCCGACAAAGATGTATGAAAAAATATCCAGCATCGGCCCGCTGCCAAAATCAATGGTCTGCCCGGATCAGATCAACCAGACTTTTATACTCAGCTTTGACCAGTGGGATATTGAAAAGTTCAAATCCCTGCCGGAATTTATCCAGGAAAAAATAAAATCCTCGGCTGAGTTTCAAAAGCTGCTTGCCCCCGATACTACCCATGTTTCCGAAACAGACGATCTCAATAACCCGGCTGATGATCTGCCGTTTTAATCTGCCGGTATGAACCAGTCCGATATATACCACTACGAGCAGGAACACACCACTCGCCTCATGGACCGCGTTCCGCACAGGTATAACCGCGACTATGACCCGGCGGCGATCCGGCGGTACTGGCTTGGTCACAGCGTGAGGGAAACGGCGCGGCGGTTTGGGGTGAGTGAATCAACAGTAAATCGGGTGGTCGGGAGGCCTCTCACACCATGACCCCATTCGACCATACGGTATTCACCCTGACACTGCAAGGGTGGACGCAAAAGCGGATCGCGGCGGAATTGAACACTCACCTAAGAACCGTGTACAACGTACTGGAAAGGATGCAGATTGTTCATAACCAGGAAACCACCACATCGCTGATTGCTTATCTTTATGAAAACGGCATGATCCGCAATTACAGGTACACCGGGCCCGAGATACCGACATTTTATTATCTTAAAAAGGTGATGGTATGAGTATGACCGGGCATGCTACAATTTGGGCAAACTATCATATGTGTTCGCCAAACTTTGTTAAGCATTTATTTTCTATTCATTTTCCACCAATAAATTTAAACTAATATGACAACCGACACAAAACCCCGCGCTCCGCGCACACCCAGAAACTATGAAACGATCCTCAAAGGCGCGTTGGCGCTGACGCTGGAGGAAAGGATCAGGCTGACATCCGAGATCGGCAAAGCCAACACCGAGGAAGTAAACGCCGCCGTCGCCAAAGCTGAAGCGGCTAAGAAACTACTTAACGGCTCCGCCGGCTCATAACGCCCAGCCATGACCCTCATCGACCTCCGCCGCCGTATCTGGACGCTGGCTAAACAGTCGGTTGTCAATATCCAGGTCGCTGCTGACAAGGCCGGGGTGCAAACCCCGATCAGGTCGGTACAGGACGCTGAGGCGGTGATCGCTGTACTGACTAAGCCGCGGCGTAAGGCCCCGCCGGTGCCGCAGTTTGTCAAAGACCGGTATTTGGCCGCCCACAGGCTGTTTTTTGCCCGTCAGTACCCTGCAGCCTCTGGGGATGGTCACTATGCCACGCCGGAGATCCCACCCGTACACACGTCTAACGGGCTGCAGCGGTATATTGTGAATTTTTGCACGTGGATGGGCTGCTACGGGAACCGAATCAACACCACCGGGCGGCGGGTATTCGATAAAAAGAAGGGCCGGGAGGTATGGATCAAGGGATCCACGGCCACCGGAAGCGGGGACACCGTGACCTGTATAAAGTCGGATATGGTTTGGTTTGAGGTGAAGATCGGCAAAGACGGCCCGTCTGACAAACAGTTACGCGAACAGAGCCGGGTGATCGCAGCCGGTGGTTATTATTACTTCACAAAGACCGCAGAGGATTTTTTATCACATTTTGACGCGCATTATTATGGCAGCTAACCCTCCCGATAATAAAATCCGCGCCCACCAGTTACAGAAAGGCGACCGGTTTGTGAAAAACGGCAGCGTTTACCGGGTTATACGTGTGAATAAAGATGGTATAACTTATCAATACCCGAATGGTGGCACCTATTACACCATCGGCCGCAAATCGCAGGAGTGGGTGGTGTTGGTTAGTGATAGTTCCCTATCTTCATAACGCCGGGTCGCAGCGGCAGGAAACTGTATTTTCAATACCCCAGGGAGTAGGTAGCTGCGACACCGAAACCTGGGGTATTACTTTTACCAAAATATTCAATGAACTTCTACGATTACCATCAGCCCGGCGAGGACCTTGATGCTCCAGCCGTCTATCTCGCCGCCAAAGACCTTGTAGATAATGGCTTTCATATTATCCCGCTTAAAAAGGGGACCAAAGAACCTGCCAATATCAGATCGGTGTATGAAATAATCAGTAACCCGATCCATGCCAAAAACATGGATTATTATTTCAAGGACAGGGATGTTGACCTGGGC
>CAZRFC010000433.1:0-3592 GCA_964598975.1 uncultured Mycobacterium sp.
CCTGTGACGATGGCCAACTGCTGCAGCGAGCCGAGCCGGCCGCGGATCCTGGCCGGCGACGTTTCGGCGATGTAGGCCGGCGCGATCACCGAGGCGACGCCGACGCCGACACCGCCGACGATGCGGAACAGCACGATCATCCAGACGCTGCCCGCCAGACCCGCACCGATGGCGCTGATGAGGAAGAGCACCGCGGCGATCTTCATCACCGCGATCCGGCCGATCTTGTCGGCCAGGCGCCCGGCGGTCATCGCACCTGCCGCCGCACCCAGCAGAGCCGAGGCCACCGCAAAGCCCAACGAGGCGTCATTGATGCCGAAGTGCTTCTGGATCGAGGCGACCGCGCCGTTGATCACCGCACTGTCGTAGCCGAACAACAGGCCGCCCAGAGCGGCCACCGAGGCGATCCGCACCGCACCGCGACCGGAGCCGGAATCCTCGTCGTCGAAAATCGACGGGGCATCACTGGTGGGCCCTTGACCGGCCGTCTAGGCGTCCCTTCCGCAATATGGGCAAACATTTCCCCCATCAACGATTGCACAAACGGGGCGCCACACGCACCGAATATCGGCAACCGGCCGGCGGTCGAGTCAGACCAGCGCTTCGGGATCGAGTTGCATATCGTCGTAGACCCGCCGAAGCGCCCCGATGTCGAGGCCTGCCAGTGAGGACACCTGCCGGCGGCGGGGACCACCGGGCACTGCCACATCGTTGGGCACCACCAGGACGGGGCAGCCGGCGCTCTCCGCCGACGCCGTGCCGGTGACGGAGTCCTCGATGGCAAGGCAGTGCGCCGGATCGATACCGAGCAGGGCGGCGGCCTGCCGATAGGGGTCCGGCGCCGGTTTACCGCGGGGCACCTCGTCGCCGCACACGCTCACCGAGAAGTAGTGCCGTCCGATGCTGTTGAGCGCCCGTTCGGTGAGCGCCCGGCGGGTGTTGGTCACCAGCGCCATCGGCAGGCCCGCACCGGCAATCTCGTCGAGCAGTTCGCGGGCACCCGGACACCACGGCAACCCGGCGTCGAACAGATCTCCGGTGATCTCGTGCAGCCAGTCGGCGGTGGCCGCCATATCGGCGGGATCCTGCTCGAGGCCGAGGTCGGTATAGACGATCTTCATGACGCTTTCGGCCGAGCCGCCGACGGTGGATTCCCTTATCTCAGGAGTGATCTCGCCGCCGAACTTGCGGTAAAGCTCCTGGATGGCGATGTCCCAGAGCTTCTCAGAATCAACCAGCGTGCCGTCCATATCGAAGAGGACGGCTCTCATGCGGGAAAGGTTATCGCACCCCGACGATCCGGCTAATTGGCCGGTGGCGGCTGCGGCCTGAAGGGCTCGTACCACCACCAGTCGGCGCGTTCGCCGGTCGGTCCGGGGCACGGCGGGACGTCGGGTGGAGGCCCGTCGGGCGGGTGCGCCAACGATCCCGAGTCCAAGGGCCGGCCGGAGCCGTCGGTGACGACCAGATCGTCGGCGGGCCCGGTGATCGTGATGACGCCGCGGTGGTGCAGCCGGTGGTGATACGGACACAGCAGCACCAGATTGTCCAACTCGGTGGGACCGCCGTCCTCCCAGTGCTGGATGTGGTGCGCGTGCAGTCCGCGGGTGGCACTGCAGCCGGGAACCGCGCAGCAGGGATCGCGATGCTCGAGCGCGCGACGAAGTCTTCGGTTGACCGTGCGGGTTGTCCGGCCGGCACCGATGACCCGGCCGGCACGTTCGAACCAAACTTCACAGGTGGCGTCACAGGTGAGGTACTGGCGCTCGGGGTCGGTGAGCAGCGGACCGAGATGCAATGCGGCGGCTCGCTTCTCGACGTCGAGATGCACCACTACCGTGGTGCGTTGCCCCTGTGGGCGGCGGGTCGCCTCAGCGTCCCAGCTGGCCTCGACCAAGCGCATGAACGCATCGGCGGTGTCGGGCATCGGGCGGTGCGGATCGCGCTTCCACTCGGTGATCAGCGCGTCGAGATGGGCTTGCAGAGCAGCGTCGAATGTCGCCGCCTCGCCGTGGGGAAGGGTGATCCGCCAGCTGGTGGAATGCTCCCCGCCGGATTTGGCGATCGTTCGCGGCGTCGGCTGCGCCTCCTCAGGGTCGGGCCGCGGCTCGAGTTTGACCGCGGTGCGCAGCTGGTTGACGGTCGCGACCGAGGCAAGCTGGGCGTAATGCTCGTCAGAGCCCTCACCGGCCCGCGCCGCGATGACGCCGACCTGATCCAGCGACAGTCGCCCCTCCCGCATGCCCTGCGCGCACCGGGGGAATTCCTCGAGCCGCCGCGCGATCGTGGAGATCGTGTGGGCGTTTGCCGATGACGTGCCGAGCTTCCAAGCCACCAACGCCTGCACCGAGCGCGCGCCCGTTGCGCCGCAGAGTTCGTCGCTATCCATCTCGGCAACGATCTCCACGATGCGTCCGTCTATCGCGTTGCGCTGACCGGCCAGCTCCGCCAATTCCTCGAACAGCACCTCGAGGCGCTCGGTGGGCGATTCGGCGACGGTGGACATGTCCACATCGTCTCAGCGAGGTGCGACACTTTTGCCCGAAGGCTGAGTCAGTCCTCCGGGTTGTAGCCGAGATTGGGGTTCAGCCAGCGCTCGGCCTCCTGCAGAGTCCACCCCTTGCGCCGCGCGTAGTCGGCGACCTGGTCCTGGGCCAGCCGGCCGACCACGAAGTACTGCGACTGCGGGTGCGAGAAGTACCAGCCGCTCACGGCGGCTCCGGGCCACATGGCCATCGACTCGGTCAGCTCGATACCGGTCCGCTCGGTGACGTCCATCAACTCGAAGAGCGTCGCCTTCTCGGTGTGCTCTGGGCAGGCCGGATAGCCGGGGGCGGGCCGGATCCCGCGGTACTTCTCGGCGATCAGTGCCTCGTTGTCCAGCTGTTCGTCCGGCTGGTATCCCCAGAACTCGGTGCGGGCCCGCTGGTGCATCCGTTCGGCGAACGCCTCCGCGAGCCGGTCGGCGAGGGACTCCAGCAGGATGGCGCTGTAGTCGTCGTTGGCCGCCTTGAACTCGGCGACCTTTTCTGCGCTGCCGAGCCCGGCGGTGACGGCGAAGGCGCCGACGTAGTCGGCGAGGCCGGTCGCCTTGGGGGCGATGTAGTCGCCCATCGACCGGTTAGGGATGCCGTCCCGGTGCTGGCCCTGCTGGCGGAGGTTACGCAAGGTGGCCAGCACCTCGGTCCGGGTGTCGTCGGTGTAGACCTCGATGTCGTCACCGACAGCGTTGGCCGGAAAGAAACCGATCACCCCCGCAGCCGTCAGCCACTTCTCCTTGATCAGGGTGTCGAGCATGGCCTGGGCGTCCTCGTACAGCTTGCGCGCGGCATCGCCGGAAACCGGGTTGTTGAGGATGTCGGGGAATCGGCCCTTGAGCTCCCAGGCATTGAAGAACGGCTGCCAGTCGATGTACTCGCGGAGTTCGGCCAGGTCGTAGTCGGGAAACTCGCGCACCCCCACGCCCTGCGCGGGCACCGGCGGCGTGTAGTCGTCCCAGTCGATCGGCGTTCGGTTGGCGCGGGCGTTCTCAACCGACAGCATCGGCCGCTCGATCTTCTCGGCGTGCCGTTAGAGCAGCGAGGCGTAGTCC
>CAZRFC010000434.1:0-3570 GCA_964598975.1 uncultured Mycobacterium sp.
GGGTGACCGCGGCGCGCAGCCGCTCTTCGGCATCGGTCAACGTCAGACCACCGATGGGCACGCCGGCGGCGGTCACGCCACGGGGCACTCTGTCCGAGCTGAGGATCAGATCGCCGAGGTAGAGGCCCGCCAGGACGGCGAACGGGGCGGTGAGCAGAAGCCACAGGCGCCGGAAGCGGCGGGGCTTGGCGGGCTTGGCGCCGGGGATGTCCTGCGGGTGCACGGTGCCGCCCGGCGTGCCGGCGGGGCGCCCTTCGAGCGGCATCGACTCAGTTCCTCGTACATCGTTTCGCGTGTCGGCAAACACGCCGTCACCAGCTTACGGATCGATGGCCGTCCGCGCCGTGGGCCGATCACGGGCAGTCAGCACCCTCGCCCGCCGGCAGTTGGCGGGAGAATGTCTGTGCGCTGGCCGAACCTCACCGCAGATCGTCGAAACCGACAACCTTGCCGCGGTTGATCGAAACCCAGTCTCTGGCCTCCAGGTACGGGCGGAACGCCTCGGCGATCGCCTGCTGATCGGCGGTGGATTTGGGCCGCTGCAGCTCGTAGAGGTGGGGGAACTCCGTCCATGCGACTACGGCGTCCCACAGCCGCAGTGCCGCTTCACCGGCTGGCGGGTCGATGAGCACCGGGCCGAACAGGCATTGCCCGTCGGGGAAGAACAGCGTGGGCACGCCGTAGCCGCCGGCGTCGACGACACGGTTGTGGTCGGCCATCACCTCATCGCTCGTCGTCGGGTCGGCCACCGCCTCATCGACCAGTTCCGGATCGAAGCCGAGTTCTTCGAGAAGGTGTCGCGCGACAGCCTTTTCGTGCGGCTTGTGCCCTTCGAGGTGCAATGCCCGCGCTGCGCGTTCGTACCACGCGTCGACGTCAGCCATCGACCGCCGGCGCAGCAGCGCGCCGATCCGCATCATCGACCAGCCATAGGACCACTCGCGTTCCCACGGGTGCTTCTTGCCCTCCTGGCGGTTGATCTCCTCGAGGCTGAAGAAGCGCCAGTTCACGTGCAGGCCGGTCTGGTCGCGCACGGCACGAATCCACCGCGATGTCTGGTAGGCGTACGGGCACATGACATCGAAATGGAAGTCAACGGAGACAGGCGGATTCGTCACATCGTGAACCTCAGGTTGCGGGCGGCCCGGTCGCCGAGGGCATCGTCACCGGTCCAGCTGATCTTCCCCGAATCGATCTGGGCCTGCGGGTCGATCCGCCCGCAGGCCAGTTGGATGAACGTCGTCGAATCGGTCGTCACCACGACATCTGGATTGTCGAGGTGCTCTACCTTGGCCGCCCGCCCGTCGACGGCAACATGCAGCTGACGGGTGATCGGTCCGGTGAGGTTGAAGGTGATGCTCTTGCCGTCGGGAACGCCGACCTTCTTCCCGACGATGTAGCCGATCGAGTTCTCCACCTGTGCCAGCGACAGCTCCGCGCCGACGCCGGAGTCGTCAGTCGTGCGTCCGAGGGGCGTGGTGATGTCACGCTCGTGGACCCAGAAGTCGAAGACTCGGATTGCCAGGAACCCGCCGTAGGTGCCGGGACCGATCGGCGTCCAGGAGGGCCGGCGGAAATCGTCGTCCGTCAGGGCCGCCAGGTCTCGGCGCCTCGCGTCGAAGACGCCGCGGACCTTGTCGAGGTAGGGCGCGGAGTCGGCGAGGAACTCCGCTGCGCGCTCGAACGGCGGCGGAGTGGTGTCGTCGTCGGGCAACCAGCCGGTCATGGCAGCCTCGATGCTGGTGACATGGTCGACGACACCGCGAACCGTCCAGTCCGGGCACAGTGACTGCGCGTGCCATTCGTCGTCGCCAAGGTCGGCGCACAGCGATTCGTAGGTGTCGAAGCAGTTCTCCAGCGCGCCGCGAACCTCCGCCGCGCTCGTGATGTCGGGCTTCATGGGCAATCTCCTTTGGCGTGAGCACTGCCAGTATGGCGAGCCTGCCACTGTCGGCGCGTTGGCTGGGCCGATTCGGGTGTGGCCAGGCACTTGCTGCCAGGTGATCGCCATCGGCCGCTCGCCCTCGTGTGACACGTAATCCGCCGGCCCGAGGAAAATGTACGGCGCGCCATCGCCGAACTTTGACTTCTTCGTCTCGCGAACGAACAGCAGGGTGTGCGATCCGGCACGACGGTGGTTGATGTAACGCTGTCCTGTCTGGGATGTAGCCGACGTCGTAGATTGCGATTCCCAGTGGAACAACTCTGGGCTAAGTTTGCTGGCCTCCTGTGGAACAGGAGATGTCAGACCTCGCTTCTACCGTGATGGCTCCACGATCCGGCCTGGGGAGGAGACGGAGATGGCATCGAGGGATCGCTACTCGCAGCCGAGCGACGGCGCGGTGTTCTGCGCCATCCTGCTGCTGCTCCTCGCGGTCGGGTTCGTCATCAAGTACATCTGGTGGTTCGTCGGCGGCGCGGTGCTCGTGGGTGTGTTCGTCGCCGTTTACTGGGTCGAGCAGAAGACGGAAGAGAAGCGCCGACTGGAGGCCGACGAGGCAGCCGATCGGGAGTTCGAGATGAGCCGTCGCGCCGAGCGGCAGAAGCGGTGGACGCTGATCGGCGACAAGCGGGCCATCTACGGCGAAGACGGGGCCGCGGAGATGCGTAAGATCACCGGTGATCCTGAGTCGGACGCTGAGGCGGCGCAGGATGATTCGCCGGTCGCGCAGTTGGCGACCACACCGGCCGAGCTGGATGCGCTGGTGCGGGAGAAGCTTTCGGCGTGGGAGCAGGCATTGTTCGCGTCGATCCTGGTGCAGCGGGCTGCTCCGCTGCAGCCGCGGTTGCGTGACAGCGAGCTCGGTTTCACCACGCCGACTTACTCGGGCGCGCTATCACCGGTACATCTGGCGTCGACGTTGGTGAAACTGATCGACGAGATGATCACGACGGCCCATCAGGTGGAGAGCTTCATGACGGCGCCGGCGTTCATGGCGGCGTTCACGGGCAAGGGCGATGAGGAGGCGGATCCGGAGGCGATCAAGCACATTGCTCATCGCACGATGGACTACCTGGAACGGTTTCTGGAGCTCTCAGAACGCTGCCGGGCGCTGCCGGTGCGATCCGAGCACGTCGACATCGTCGCCGACTGCGCGCGCATGCTCGACGATCCGTTGGCGAGCTATCGGGAGTTCATCGCGGACTTTGTCGACATCATCGAGGCGCTGCCGAGGGTGCTCACACACGCCACGGGTACCGTCGATATGGGTTCTCTCGGACTGTATTTGAAGATTGATGACAAGCGGCACTCGCGCATTCTGAAGCGGCTGAACGCGATCACGCGGTCATAGCCACCGGCAGGTTGGGGCCAGCGCCATTTCGACCTCGCGGCACAACAATCGCCCGCATAGAGCGAATCACCCCCCCCCTTGAGGATCGTTGGCATGTGTGTCCGACGACGGGGTTCGTGTCGATGGGACGCGCCCCAACTATCCCTCCATGGAGGTCTATCAAGACCTCCCCGACGGTTCTTCTCGTACCGTGCTCGTCCATCCGGCGATTGCCGGCAACTCGACGGGGCCCATGCCGGCAGAAAACCTACTTAGGCGGCACGTGAACCTTTTGGCC
>CAZRFC010000435.1:0-3548 GCA_964598975.1 uncultured Mycobacterium sp.
GACGCCCAGCGGCCAGGGGCCGAGGCTTACGAGATCGTCGTCGGAGGCCATCAGTTCAAGCACGCCGCACGCGCTTTGTCATATTCGGAGCGGAATTCGTTGCTAAGGTCTGTTGCAGGTTCCGCATACCCGATGTCCACAAGGATCTGACAGACTTGATCGTGCAATCTGTCAATGGCCGTGATGCCGTCCTTTTCATTCTGCAGCAGCCTATATTCGGCAGCCGCCAGACGTGTGTAGTACCGTGGTGCGTGCATTCATGCCTCCAGAAACGAAAAACCCCTCGCGGGGTTCTGCCTGCGGACCTCTCCGGTCCCTGCTGCTCAGTGCCTATTTAGCCGATGCTGGAACGGGTGTCAGTTACAGATGCCCCGATCCATTACAGACCGGAGCTGGCGCAGGCTCCTCCGGTGGTGAACGTCGGACCGCTGGCGAACGTCACCCGGTAGTGCCCGTTGTCGTCGTGGACGACCTGGGTGATCGTGCGGCCCGCCACGTGGGCGTGGATCTGGGCTACAGCGCATTGCAACGCAGCGGTGCGCTCAAATGCCTTGGCTCCCCAGCCGTCACTACCCTCATTACCGGATTCGTAGGCGTAGGCGACGAGCATCTTGATGGCCTCCATCGCTTCCCAGATCGCGAGCTTTTGGAACTGCTCGGCGCGGACTTTATCGTCCAACCGGAAGAAAGCCTGATCCTGCGAGACGCCGCGCTGGAAGCCGTGTTCGGTGTCGTAGATCGGCTTCCCCGCAATCCCGGCGTCGGACAGAGAAGTCTTGGTTGTCGCGATGGCATCGCTGAGATCGCAGCACGGGGTCCACGCCATCGATCCAGACTCGCCCCTTGAGTAGTAGTGATAGGCGAGCCCGTCCATCCAGCTCGCGCCAGTCCCACCGGCCCCGTCGCTGGCGGCCAGATAGGTGTCTAGGTTTCCATCGCCTGTGAACGACGGCGACAGAACGGTGATCGTTGAATCGACGGCCTTCGCCGCCTGATAGACGGTCTTGGCCATCGTGGCCAGTTGAGCTGCGGTGCCGTTCCAGAACAGGTTGGTGCAGGTCTGCGCGAAGCTCGGCTCGTTCCAGATCTCCAGGTAATCGATTCCCTTACCCAGAGTGGGATGCGCGAGCCTCCACGCACCGCCGGCATCGTTGTATCTCGTCACCAGCGTCGTGATGAAGTCCGTGACATCGGCCTGACTGTCAACAGGAGATGACCCGCCAGCCGTTCCGTAGGCGTCAACACAGGCATCCCCGCTGGTCGCCCAAGATGGGGTGCCATAGAACGTCCAGATCGTCTTGCTGCCCCTCTGCTTGTGCTCCGTGACCCAGAGATCCATCGCGGTCCACGTATAGGTGTCCTGCGCAGTCTCGATGGACTTCCACTGCTCTCTCTGGTTGTAGTTGTGATTACGAACCACGCCCACGCGGAATGCGACCGGCTCAGTCGTGGCCGGTGAGCGACCATTGGCAGGGTAGCCAAAATAATGTATGCCAATGAAGTCGACAGGAACAGCCGCGCTCCCTATAAACAACGTAGTCTCGGCTACCGCGGTAAGTGAGATCAGGCACAGCAGCAGAATTCTCATCGGCGTATCAGATCTACGCGGAATTGCTCGATTGCTGCCTCTAACGTGCCGTTTGTCGCCGCAGTGGCATTAAACCAAAATTGGCCTGATGTTTGCACTGCGGTACTCCTGGGCGTGGTTCCGGCGCAGGTGCCAACATAACAGTTAGAAGATGTTTGAAATGTGACCTGTGAATTTGTCGCATTGCGGTTGCTGACATAGAGCGGCATGTTCGCGCCATTACCAGCCGCCGCTGCGGCGCCGATTGCTGTGCCAGAAACATCTGTCCCGCTGGTCGCATTCAGTTCGACGCCTACGTTTACGCTCGTAGTGCCATTCCATGACCATTGCGCCAGGACGAAAAATGCGCTGTTCGCTTTTGCAAGCCCTGACGGCACAGCACACGACGAGACCACCGTTTCGGACGCCGATGTGCTGGCGGACTTCACTCCGGTGTTGCAGAGCGTGATCTGACCTACAGGCTGCCACTGCGTCCCGTCGCAGTACCACTGCGACCCGTTGACTCCGACATCCGTGACCCATGCGCGGGTGCCCTGTAGACCGCTGCTGCAGGTCGTTCCGTTCAGCGTGGACCACGTGGTCTGCCAAATGGCGTTGGGGTTAGCTACCGCGGTGGTGACGCCAGCAGAGTTGACATCCGCGAAGCACGCGCAGAGCGCGAGGACAGCGACGGGCTTAATAATTCGCATAGATGTCTCCCGAAGCAGAAGTGCCGGTCGTGTTCGTCGTCACGACGTAGAAGTAGGGAAAGTTCGCAGTGGTAGCCGGGCAGGCGTCCTGATGCGTCGGCGTGCCGCTGAGAGTCAGCGTGCAGAGCAGGATGCCGTCAGTGTCCGTACCACTGTCATCGTCCTGATCTCCGTAGATAGCCTGAGTCTGCGTGCAGGCTCCTGAACTGCACGTCACGCGACCGTAAAACGTCTTTGTGCCGGCCGGCGCGGCGACCAGCGCACTGGTCGTGTTTGACGTCATGCCCGCGGCAATCGTCAGTGTACGGACATCCCCGGACCCAACAGGAACAGGATTGGCCGCGGAAACATCAGCGCCTCCTACCTGACTGCGAACATTTACATCTCCGTCTGTTGCCCCTGCTGCATATTGAGCATGGCCATTCCCGTCCACGACCCCAAACAGGACCGGATTACCTGCAGCCGTTGCGCCAACAGCCGCAGGACCCTGCACCCATGCCCCACCAGTTGAATCGCCGCGGAGGCGGTCGAAATTGGACCCATCAAACAGCAGCCCCACGGAGGCAGAGCCGAGGAATAGATTGGCAGAAGATAAATCATCTGCCGCCACTCCAGTCACCACCACATCGCCACTGGCGCTTCCTGGGATCGTGCGCAGGAGCCCACGAGAATTGAATTGCAGTGTCGTCGTGTTGCCATTGCTCAGGGTAGGGAGCGTTGCATTATAGATGCCGCCGACATACGCAGGACTGGTTGAGGAGGAGCCGGCGCCGGTGGGCGCCAAGATGGGTATAGCGACAACAGTCATCGCCGTGTCGGCGGAGACGGCATCTACCTCGATGTAGCCCCACGGGCATGCCGTGGTGATGTCGGAGGCCAGGACGTCAGTGTCGGTCGTGGTGTCGTTCAGGGTGATGTCGGTGGAATACTGCGTGCCGCCAGTGTTGGCGTCCGTGTTGTTGCAGTACATCTCGACCGTGCCGGTCACCGTCCCTGTGCCGGTGACGGTCGCCCGCACGCGATAGGCGCCGAGCGGTAAGGCTACCTGCGGCTTGGCGCCCGTTGTGGCCGTCGTGGCGCTGTAGAGCGTGATGTAGTCGTTCGCGTCCTGGCCGGAGAACATGAAGCCAGAGGCCGAAGCCCGGATCTTCACCCAGTCCTTCTTGGTCGTGTTCCAGCCCAGTATCCCGTCTGCAGCGCCTGCCTGACAGGCGAACAGCAGGAAGGCTGCCGCAAGCAGCATTTTCGATCGCTTCATCTCTGGACTCCTA
>CAZRFC010000436.1:0-3543 GCA_964598975.1 uncultured Mycobacterium sp.
CAAGATGACTTATCAGAACTGGGACGCTGTGCTCAAGGTGCACCTGTACGGCGGGTACAACGTCATCCGTGCCGCATGGCCGCACTTCCGCGAGAACGGTTTCGGCCGCGTCGTCGTGGCGACCTCGACCAGCGGTCTGTTCGGGAACTTCGGCCAGGCCAACTACGGCGCCGCCAAGCTCGGCCTGGTCGGCCTGATCAACACGCTGGCCCAGGAGGGCGCGAAGTACAACATCAAGGCCAACGCCATGGCGCCGATCGCGGCCACCCGGATGACCGAGGACATCTTGCCCCCGGAGGTGTTCAAGAAGCTCACCCCGGAGTACGTCGCCCCGGTGGTCGCTTACCTGTGCACCGAGGAGGTGCCCGATACCGCGTCGGTGTTCATCGCCGGCGGCGGCAAGGTTCAGCGGGTGGCGCTGTTCCAGAACAAGGGCGTCACCTTCGAGCAGGTGCCGACCGTCGACGACGTCGCGGCCCAGTGGTCGACGATCGACGACCTGTCCGCGCCGGAGCCAGCAGCCTTCCGGCTGTAACGACATGAAAGCTCTTGTCGCTCAAGAGCTCACCGGGCCCGCCGGATTGGTCTACGCCGACGTCGACGACCTGGCCGGCGGCCCGGACTCCGTGGTGGTCGACGTCCGTGCTGCCGGAGTGTGCTTTCCCGATCTGCTGCTGATCAGCGGGCAGTACCAGTTGAAACTCGCGACCCCGTTCATCCCCGGAACGGAGGTCGCCGGTGTGGTGCGATCGGCGCCGGCCGGGTCTGGGTTCGTTGTCGGAGAGCGGGTCTACGGAATGGGACTGCTCGGCGGCTTCGCCGAACAGGCGGCCCTGCCGGTCGGTGCGGTACTGCGGACACCGCTGGAAGTTGATGATGCCCAAGCGGTTTCACTGTTGGTCAACTACCACACCATGTACTTCGCCCTGGCCCGCCGTGCCACGTTGAAGCCTGGGGAAACAGTGCTGGTGCTCGGGTCGGCCGGTGGCGTGGGGACGGCGGCGATTCAGGTTGCCAAGGCCATGGGTGCGACGGTGATCGCGATGGTGCATCGCGAGAAGGGCCGGGACTTCGTCGAAAATCTGGGCGCCGACGTCGTGCTACCACTGGCCGGCGACTGGTCCAAGGCGGTCCGCCAGCACACCGGGGGGAGGGGAGTTGACATCGTCGTCGACCCGGTCGGCGGTGAGGTGTTCGATGAGGCGATCCGTGCGCTGGCCCCCGAGGGCCGACTTCTCGTGATCGGTTTCGCGGCCGGTGCCATCCCGACCGTGAAGGTGAACCGTCTCCTCTTGCGCAACGCCGGCGTGCTGGGTGTCGGATGGCGGGAATTCCTGATGGCCAAACCGGAGGCCCAGTCCGAGAGCGCCGCAGGCATCGCTCGGCTTGTGGCGGCGGGCTTGAGACCTCCTGAGCCGCAACGCTTCCCGCTCTCCGAAGGCCGGGCCGCACTGGAGGCGTTGGCCAGTGGTTCGATATACGGCAAGTTGGTTCTGGAGCCCGCGGGCGGGCCGGCGCCGGCGCCACGGGGATGAGTACCGGCGGACTCATTCTGGTTGCGGTGGCCATCGCAGTCGGACTCGTCGGCATTCTGGTTCCGCTGTTGCCCGGCACGCTGCTGGTTTGGGTGGCGATCGCGGTGTGGGCATTCGTCGTGGGAACCACTCCGGCCTGGTTGGTACTCGGGTTTTCCACAGCGATCCTGGGTGCAGGCATCCTGGTGAAATACCTGTGGCCGGCCAAGCGGATGAAGGCCGCTGAAATCAGCAACCGGACTCTGGCCGCCGGGGCTGTGCTGGGCGTCATCGGGTTCTTCGTCATCCCGGTCGCCGGCCTGCTGATCGGTTTCGTGCTGGGTGTCTACCTTGCCGAGTTCGCCCAACGGCGCGATCGTCGACGGGCCTGGGCCTCCACCAAGCACGCCATCAAAGGCGTCGCCCTGTCGGTCGGCGTGGAACTCACCGCCGCTTTGATGGCGACGGCGGCTTGGGTCATCGGGGTGTTCGCCTAACGTGCCGCGGCCGGATTCAGCCCAGCAGTCGAACCCGCAACCGCGCCACGTCGTCATCGGTCACCCCGGAGGCGGCCAGGTAGCCGGCCAGATCGCCGTGGGTCTCGTCGAGTACCCGCCGCGCGCTGGCAAGGTACTCCTCGCGCACCCCGAGCACCTCGTCGGTCAGTCGGGATTCGGCGAAGGACAGCACCTCGTCGGTCATCCCCTCCCGACTGCGCATGGTGGTCAGGATCGCGGCGCGCAGGGGGCCGACGGCGTCATTGCTGCGCAGGTAGTCCGTAAGGACGGCGTCGGCCGGGACCCCGGCCGCCTCCAATGCAACGGCCACAGCGAATCCGGTGCGGTCCTTGCCTGCGAAGCAGTGCACCAGCACCGGGCGGTCGGTGGACAGCATGGTGATGATCTGCCGGACCGCGCGGCGAGCGCCGCCAAGGGTGGGGAAGCGTTCGTATTCGGCGGTCATCCAGCGCCGCGCCGCTACGGCGGGGTCCTCCTCGGAATACTCCGTCATCATCTTGTTCCAGCTGGACTCGTGCGGAGCTTCGTCATGCGTATGCGATACCTCCGGAAACGGAAGGTTGTGCACCGCAACACCATCCGGCACCGCACCGCCCCCGCGACGCGCCACCTCGGCCGGGGAGCGCAGATCGGCCACGTCGGTCACCCCGAGTTCGGCCATCGCACGTCGGCCCGCCGCGTCCAGCTTGCTCAGTTCGCTGGACCGGAACAATCGACCGGGCCGCAGCCCCGTCGTCTCGGCGACGTCGCGGAAATTCCAGGCTCCGGAGAGTCTTTCGTGCGCTGAGTCCACCTCAGAGCTCACCCGCGGATCGCCGCCGCAGCCATCGCCGAGGGCTCGCGACCGAGTTCGGACTTGGCGATGGTCCGGAAGTGGACTTCGTCGGGGCCGTCGAAGATCCGCATGGCGCGTTGCCAGCCGTACATCCGGGCCAGCGGGAAGTCGTCGCTGACACCGCCGCCGCCGTGGATCTGGATCGCCCGGTCGATGACGTTCAGTGACATTTGCGGGGCCACCGACTTGATCTGCGAGACCAGGGCGAAAGCCGCTCGGTTCCCCTGCTGGTCGATAGTCCACGCCGCCTTCTCGCACAGCAGCCTGGCCTGGTCGATCTCGTTGCGGGACAGCGCGATCTGTTGCTGCACCATGCCCTGCTCGGCCAGCGGTTTGCCGAAGGCGACGCGGGTTCGGGCCCGCTCGGTCATGAGCGCAAGGGCGCGCTCGGCCACCCCGATGGCGCGCATGCAGTGGTGGATACGGCCCGGGCCGAGCCGGGCCTGGGCGATCGCGAAGCCCATACCCTCCTCGGCGAGCAGGTTCGACGCCGGGACCCGGACGTTGTCGTAGACGATCTCGGCATGGCCGTGCTGGTCCTGCCAGCCGAACACCGAGGTGGACCGCAGAATGTTGACGCCCGGGGTGTCCATCGGGACGAGGATCATCGACTGCTGCTGGTGCGACGCCGCGTCCGGGTTGGTGCGGCCCATCACGATCAGGATCTTGCAGCGCG
>CAZRFC010000437.1:0-3541 GCA_964598975.1 uncultured Mycobacterium sp.
GCGGTGCACGTCGTCGAGCAAGGCACGCTGCCGGGGCTGGAGCACCTGGCCGAGTAGCCCGGCCTCGCCTTCCACGATGATGCCCTCGGCCGAGTCCTGGCCGGCCCTGACCGCGCGGGCAGCCCGCCGCTGCTGCGCCTCCAGGAACGCCCGTAGCTCTTCCTCCCAGTCTGGCTCGCGGTCGTCCCGCAGCCGCTCGAAGGCACCCGGCAAGTCGTCCAGGCTCTTGCGCATCAGGTAGAGCGGCCGGAGGCTGCGCTGCTCGGGCGGCTCGGTGCCCACGTCCTGGCCCGGGTTGGCCAGCGCCTGCCGGGCTTCGTCAGCCTGCCCCAGTTCGGCCGCCTGCGTCGGCACGGCCGAGCTTGGCAGCAGCAGCACATCGCCGTCCGGCAGCAGCTCGTGGCCGATGTCGGCTCTCGCCTCGTTGAGGGTGATGATGCCGGCTCCCACGTAGGTGGACATGCGCACGGCCTTCGCGTCCTGGTCTTCCTGCAAGGCGCGCACGTCGTCGATGTCAAACGCCACGGTGACGCCGCGCTCGGACGAGAAGTCGGCCACCAGGCCGTGCGAGATCGCCTCGCCAAGCTGCCGCCAGAGTGGGACCAACTTCATCTCGGTGAACGCCTCGCGCGCCTCCGCAAAGTTGCTGTAGGTCGAGCGGTCCAGCCCGGCCCCCAACCCTGCCACGATGGCCGGCACCCCGAGCACGGCGGCGATGCGCTCTTCTGGGACGCGGTGCAAGGTCTTCATGTCCATCTGCTCGGGCGAGAAGCCGTGGCTCTCCAGCTTGGCCCCTGGAGAGAGCACACTGACCGCGCCGATGTTGTCGCCGCTGTAGGCCGCCTGGATCTTGGCTTTGACTTCCTCCGCGACCTCCTTGGTGATGCCCTGCGTGTCCTTTTCCCAGATCACGCTGAGGCCCGGCGCGGCGAAGTTCTGTAGCAGCCGGTCGGCGTAGCGGGTGGCCTGCTCGTCCGAGCTGACCTCGCGGGCCAGCCGCTTCAATGGCGCACAGCCGAGACGATGATCCTGGTCGTCCAGGCCGTAGCGGAAGTGCAGGATATTCTCGACAGGGATGTCCTCGTAGCGGCCAGGGCGCACGTAGTAGCGGTAGAAGCTGATGTAGTCCTCGCTGCCCTTGAGGGTGATCGGCCTGATCCGTGACGGCGAGATCGGCCAGAGTTCGACCACGTTGCCCGTCTCGGGATTGCCCGCCCGCAGCTTGCGCCAGTAGGCGTTGCCGTCGATGTGCAGGCAGTTCGACAGGTAGGCCAGGAGCGTCGAGAGCGGAAGGTGCGGGTTGGGGCGGGCCAGCAGTTCGGCCAGCGGTGTCTCTGGCTGCTCGACGCGCTCGCCGGCCCGGTCCTGGCGGTAGACCTTCAGCGGCGGCTCGGCCAGGGCCGTGGCGATGGCCTGGAGGCAGGCGAAGACGGCGCTGTTGGCGTCGCCTACCGACTCGCTGCCGTAGGTGCCTGGACCGTGGACGAGTGTGGGCACCCGCAGCACGGCGCGCTGATCGTCGATGTACCAGGACTTGCGCTCCGAGCGTGGAGCCGGCGTGCCCAGGTCCCACGGTGCACGCTTCGTCAGGCTGGTGGGTCCGATCCAGTCAAACAGGCCCACTCGTCTCACCCCCTCTCAGACAACCCAGCCCTGACGCTCAGGGCCAACCATCAACTCGGACAATCCCCACACCAGCGCGTCCAATCTGTCGGGCGACTTGCCGGACTCAGGCGTCCAGGTCGTCAACTGCTCTTCCAGCGTGGCGAACACGTCCACGTGCGAGACGCGCCCCTGCTCGTACAGTGCGGCGACCGGCTGCGCCCGCGTCTGCTTGCCTCGGGATGCGGTCACCTTGCGGTACGGGATGGTGCGGCGCACGGTCCTGATGGTCTGCTCGACCAGGTCGCCGCCGTTGTTCGTCTCCGCGATGATCTGGTCCGCCGCGAACTCGTCAAACGCCGCCACAGCGCGCCGCGCCCAGCCGTCAGGGGACAGCCGGCAGGAGCGATCCGCAAGCACATAACCCCGGCCGTCCACACCCAGGCCGCAGACGACGATCCCTGACTCATCCGATTCCTCCGACGACGTGACGGCCGGGTCGATGGCGACCACCACCCGCGTCAGGTCTGGGGCTGGCCGGCGGTCCTCCAGCATGGCGTAGGTCCAGAGCGCCCCTGGCACGTCGTCCAGCAGCTCGGCGTCCAATTCCTGCCGGCCGAGTCTGGTGCCCTGGTAGCGGGAGAGGATCTGCTCGATAAACTGCGGGGCCAGGTTGGCCGCGTTGTCGAGCGTGCGGCCTCGCGTCGGGTGCGTGTGCTGGTCGGCCAGCAGCGTGCGGATCAGCCGCGTGGGCCGTGGCGTGGTGGTGACCACGTTGCGCGGATCAGACCCGAGACGGAGGCCCATCTGGAGCATGTCCCAGGCCGGCGGCCACTGCCGTTCCTCGGAGTTCTTGCCCCACGCTGCTACCTCGTCCGACCAGGCGCGGTGATGCTGCGGGCCGCGGAGGCGCTCCGGCTCGTCAGCCGAGAACAGCTTGTACCGCGAGCCGTTGGTCAGCAGCAGCTCGCCGAGCGAGCGGTTCCAGGTCAGGATCTCGTGCCGTGGCAGGCAGGACAACAGCCCCGAGTCGCCCTCAACACAGGTGTCGCGCGCGTCGGCAAACGTGCGGGCGACGATGGCATAGCGGCTGCCGGGATTGGTGAGGCCGTAGGCTGCTGCGTCCTCGGCCCCGGTGAGCGTCTTGCCCCATCCGCGGCCGGCCAGGATCAGCCAGGTCCGCCAGTCGCCAGCCGGCGTCTGCTGGTCTGCGCGGAGGATGCGCTTCGGCTGCTCGGCCGCGCGCTCCGTCTCGGCCAGCTGCAACGCCTCGGCCAGGAGGACGGCGTCGAGCGGATCGACGGTGGCGACGGCCACTAGCCCGCCCTCCGAGTCCTGAGCGCGTCGAGGATGCTGACCACCTTGTCAGGGTCGAGGCCGCGCTTCTCGGCCTCGCTGCGTGCCACGTCGTAGATGTCAAGCTCGACCACCTGGACGGGCACGCCATCGGTGTACGACATCACCAGCTTGAAGGCTTCCACAGCCTCCTTGCCCCGACCACGGATCATCATGGTCACGAGGTTGGCGACGGCGGCTTGCAGGCGGGTCTTGTCCTGCCGGCCCTGCGGCTTGGCGAGTTCAGCAAGCAACGCTTCGGTGACCGGCTTGCGCTTCTGGCGTCCGGTCGGATTGCCCGATTGGCCGGGCTGGAACGGTCGGAGATTCTTGAGACTCTGCTCGTTCATTGCTCGCAGTGGTCATGCCGTATCTGTGTGACAACTGGTCCCATCATACCACCAGATTGCGTCGTGGTGGTGGGACCAGTTCGGTCACTCCTTCCCCGCCACCCCCGGCCCCGCGTCTGCGAGCGCGGCGCGGGCCTGCTGTGGCTCCACGAACTTGCGACAGGCGCAAAACTCGGCCCGTTCGCCAAGCCTGATTGCAGCCGTACAGTCCCCCGGATAACGCGAATGCAGCGATGCCATGTGGCCGCACTCAC
>CAZRFC010000438.1:0-3537 GCA_964598975.1 uncultured Mycobacterium sp.
CGCAGGACTATCTCGAGGTCGAGGTGGTCGAGGATCTGGACTGACGTGCTCGCCAAGCTCAAGGGCTTCCTTTCCGGCCTTGGAGTCGGAGCGTTCGTCGCGGTCGGCGTCACCCTCTGGATTGTCGGCGTCGAGGGCTGCCGGCACCACAAGGACGCCGCGCTATCTGCTCGCCCCGTCGAGGCGCTGCCGACACAGCGCTCGCTCAAGATCGAGGCGGTGACGTTTCAATGCCCCGAGCTCGGCCCGGTCGTGGTGCTCCGCCCGACTCCTGAGCAGGCGGAGAAGCTCGATGACACCTACGGCCTCCCGACTGGGACATCCGAGCGCTACCGCATCCTCGGGGAGCACGACTTCCCGAAGATGGAGTGGGGCGGCTCGATCCTGTCCAGGCTTGATGAAACTGGCCGACTTGCTGTGACTGTCAAGCCCAAGCCGGAGCCGCTGATCGAGGTGCCTTCGGTGTGGGAGTTCTATGCCGAGGTGGCGCAGGGGCTCGGGGAGTCGGATGGGACCGGCGTCTCTTACCGTAGAGGCGCGGTCGGTGCGCGCTACGATGCCCTCCGGTTCTCCCGGTTGCACCTCCAGCCCGGCGTCGAGGCTGGCTACCGGACGGACGCGGGCGCCTACGTCGAGGGGTCGATCCGGCTGGCGTTCAGGGGGCGGAGGTAGCTACTCTGACGGCGGCCCAACGACGCACGAGAGCGCCGCGCTGCTAAATCGAATCATCCCGCCGAGTTCCATCCACAATAGAGATCCATCCGAAGGCTGAGCGACGTAGCAGGCGCGCGTCCCATAGAAGCCCGTGCCGTCTGGCGCGTAGCAGCTCACGTCTGCCACGACGCTCTGACAGCCCGCTTCCGCGCCACGACCGATAAGCGCGGGCGCGCTTGCCAGGCATGGGCGCGTGGTGGTGTAGAGGTAGCCACTCGGGATCTCGCGGTAGCTGATCGCCCCTCCGCGACGGGTGACGTAGGACACCGGAACCTGCTCGGGAAAGCTCTGATGCACCGTCCCAAAGCAGGCAAGCGTTGGACCCGGATCTGCCAGCGCCGGCGTCGTAAGCATGGCGGTCAGGAAGATGGCGACGGTGTATCGCATTCTGCGCCCCCTTTACCCATGTAACCGCATCTGACCCCGGAGCAGGACACGGACGGTCAGGCCGCCTCCTCTAGCTCAACCTCTCCGGTCTTCGTCAGCTCCACAACGCGGGGGGTCCACAGCTTCCGGGCGCCCCTCGCGCCCCGCTTCGACCACGACACGACCCAAATCCGCCCGCCCGCCGCGAGCCATCGCTCGGCGGTTTCGATAGACCGGATCTTGGCAACCCTGGCGGCGTGGTTGGTCCCGCTGGTGCATTGCACCGCCACGATCCCGCGGTCCTCACTCGCCGCGAGCACGTCCGCCCATCCGAACAAGTCTTGCCGGATGTGGGCGTGCGGATTCCAGCGCTCGACCGTCGCGGCCAGCATGCCGAGCTCGTCGCGCAGGTATGCCAGGGTACGGGCTGTGGGGGTCATGCCGCCTCCGTTCCCATCTTGGGTGCGGTCGTTCCCGGCTTGGGTGCGTTGCGGTGCTCCCATTTCCACGCCCGCGCTCGGCACCCGGAGCCGCAATACTTCCGCCCCGGCTTGGGCTCGATCCGGTGACCGCACTCGGCGCAATACCAGCGGTCGGTAGCAGGGGGCGGCAGCAGGGCCGCCACGCGCGCCAGAACGCCCCGGAGGCGGCGTTCCGTGTCTCGCCTGAGCAGGACAGCGGACATGGCACAGGCGAGGTTCTGAGGGTCGCAGGTTGCCTCTGGCATTTCGATGTTCTCGTCCTCGCGCACCTCGACTGTGGCCCCGCCTCGAGCGTGATCCCAGGAGTGGCGGAAGGTGGCGACGCGGAAGGGCCTCATGCGGACTTCCTCAGCACCCGCGCCCACGCCTCGGCCACGGCTTGCGGTCCGTAGGTCAGCTCCAGGTAATTCCAGATCGCAGCCCGGTGCGCCTCGCACTCCGGCGGCGCCGCGTCGAGGTCGCACTCCAAGCACGCGCGCATCCGGGCGAGCGAGTCGCGGAGGTCGCAACCGTCACCGGCGCCGCAGAGATGGCACGTCGGGGTGTCCGTCATGTCAGAGCCTCCACAGGGCGGAGATCACAGCGCGGCGTCCAGAGCCCTCCGTGTGCTCGACGCGCTCGAGCTCGATGACGCAGGACGCTCGGCGCCCGGCCCGAGCGCGGATGCCAAGGACGCGCTCGACCTTGCCGCCATCACCGACCCAGTAGGCTCCGACGCGCACGGGACCGCGCCCGAGCTCCAGGTCCACGCGCGGCCCGACCGCCTGCGAGGCGTAAGCCTCGACACGCTGGTAGGAGCCGTCCGCACCAGCCCACAGGGAGAGCGCCCGCCAGCGGGCGACGCGGACCACGCCATGCCCGGAGAGCGCCCAGCCGTCCCCGCCGTCCGCCTTGGCGATCTCGAGCGCGCGAGCCTCGACTCGGATAACCTCGCTCCGCGCGTGAACCGCGAGCCCGTAGGCGTCCGAGGAGTACCCAAGGCCCGACGTGATGGACAGGGCCAAGCCGATCAACAGGCCGGGCATGATGCACTCCTGACACAGCGCCGCGCAGAATCGGCAGCGCGAGGCAAACTCCACCGCTCCATCCGAAAGCGAGGAGAATCAGAGACTTGAGCTAAGTTCTTGAAACGCCGGAGTGACGGAATTGGCAGACGTGGGGGACTTAAAAGCCGCTGCTGGTTTCGCATCGTGCCCACCTTAAGAACATACACCACAGCCACTTGCCACGATCCGAAATCGGGCGCAGAATCGCCATGATGCAGCCCTGACACAGCGGGGGTCTTATGGCGACGATCCGAGTACGTCCGACGAAGGACGGGGGAGTGCGCTATTTCGTGCAGATTCGCATGGCCGGAGCCGAGCCCGAGTTCGCCACGTTTGACAAGCTCGCGCAGGCGAAACGCTGGGCGCAGGAGCGCGAAGTTGCGATCCGCGAGCGCCGGCATTTCGGACGCAACCTGTCGAACCGGATGACGGTGAGGGAGGCGGTCGAGCGGTTCCGTGCCGAGCACCTGGCCCGCTACGCGGAGTCGGGGCGGGCGAACGTCTCGGCCCTGCTCGACTTCTGGTCCGACCGACTCGGCGGGATTCTCCTGGTACAGCTCGACCCCGTGCACCTGACGCGCGCGCTGGGGGAACTGACCTCCTCGCCGGCCAGACGGAACCGCTACCTCTCTGCGCTCTCCCGCCTGCTCACGGTGGCCGTCAGGGAGTGGCGCATCCTCGACGCGAACCCTGCGAAGAACGTCACCCGCTACCGCGAGTCGCCGGGGCGCGTCAGGTTCCTCTCGGACGACGAGCGCAACCGGCTGCTCGACGCCTGCCGGTCGAGCCGGAACCGCGAGCTTCACGCGCTCGTCCTGCTCGCCCTGGCGACCGGCGCGCGACAGGGGGAGCTGGTCCGCTTGGAGTGGGCGGATGTGGACCTCGAGCGCGATGCGGTCACGTTCGTCCAGACGAAGAATCGGGAGCCG
>CAZRFC010000439.1:0-3536 GCA_964598975.1 uncultured Mycobacterium sp.
TGGTGCAGTCGGAGGTGGTGCCGGTCAGTCCGGCCGGCTCCGGCGGAGCGGCCTGGGCGGTCGCGACGCCGAAGTAGCTCATTCCGGCGATTGCGGCGGCGACTGCGATCTTGTTCCAGTTGATGCTCATAGTGTTCTCCTGCTCGGTTTTCCGCGTCCTTCGCGGTAACACCAGATTCGGGGTCGGATGTGAGGGCCAAAGGAGACGACGATGAGCGGTTTCTCATCTTTGTTGGGTCCGCCAGTCCGGCGAAGCCGCGCAACCCGATCGCGGCCGCCGCCACGGCCACCGCGATGAATCCAACCGTGACGGCGGGGCCGGCCCAGGCCATGGTGATGCCGACCGCAGCCGCCGAGCCGAACGTCGCAACGTGTTTGATCGCTTGAGCTAGGCCGGTCACCGCGCCGCGGGCGTCCTCGGGAGCATCGGCCTGCACGAGGGAACCGGTCACCGCGAATATCGCAGTGATCGCACCCTCGGTGAGAGCCACCGTCAGAAACACGGCGGCCAGCCATGCCGGCGTCGGGCCAACAGGTCCCGCTGCCAGCGCAGCGGCCTGGATGGCCAGCGTCGCGACCAGCAGCCCGGTCGCCCGTCGGAGCAACTGTGCCGGGCAGACCCGATTCCACACCAGGGTCACCCAACTCGTACCGGCCAGCGCGCCGACCCCGGCCCCCAGCGCGATCAGCCAGAGGTAGTCCACGGCAGAAACCGCCACTGTGATGGCGGGGGCCAGCACCCCGGCGGGCAGCGTCAACGCCAGCACCACGTCGGACCGAGACGCCTGGACAAGTCGCGGCGCGCTCTGAATAGCCGACCACGCGTCGCCCGCTGACCGGGCTGGCCCGAAAGCTGAGATGGGTTCGCGCAGTTGGCTTCCCAATCCCAGCGCTAACGCGCCCAGTAGTGGGAGGAAGCCCGCGGCGCAGGCGAGCAGCACGACCCCGGTCTGATCGAGAGCGACCGTGGCCCCGCCCACGAGGGCGCCCAGAAGTGCTCCGGCCCGGGCGATCCAATCATCGAGGACGGCGGCATCGCGTGCCCCGTCAGCGGGAACCAGGCAGGCCTGGAAGTGCTGCCAGGACGGCCGCAGCAGCGCCATCGCCAACCCGTCGCCTGCTGCCAATGCGATCACCGCGGCGGTAGTCAGCGAGCCGCTCAGCGCGAGTAGTCCGCCGAGCAGCATCGGCAGTGCCCTGGCCGTCAGTGCCAGCGCGAAGGTGCGCCGTGCGGGAGTCCGGTCAACGAGCAATCCGGCGGGGATCGCGGCGCCGGCGAACGCCAGCGACATCGCCGCAAACGCGCCGCCGATTCCCAGGACGCCGCCACCGGAGGCGTCCACGCTGCCAACTCGCACAACGAGATTGGCGGCAGCCGCGATTTCCACCGGCAACCCCGCGCACAGCAGCAGGGTCAGCGCGCGGTGCGCGGAAACCGCGCGCCACGCGCCGACGTCAGTCATCGTCATGCTCCGATCCGCTGTACGGCTTCGACTACCCGCCCGAGTCCGTGCTCCAGTGGTGCGACGACGGGCCGGCCCAGGCGGCTCTCCAGTCGGGCGCACTCGGCGTCGATCGAGGCGGGGTCCATGCCGTGGGTGTTGATGGTGACGGCGCATACCGGCCGGTCGAAACGCTCCAGCAGGGATACCTCGTCGACGACGTCGGGGATCCGGTGACGGCGGTCCTCCAGGCCGTCGAAGAACACCCGCGCCGGGCTGTGCTGGAGCACTATCGCGTGCGCGTCACCGGCGATCATGATTCCGCGCGATCCTGCTCCGCTGCCGGCCGGGTTGCGCAGCGCCGACTGTCCCTCCAGCACCATGACGTCGGGATCCACGTCTTCGGCGCAGGCCAGCATTGCGCCCTCCAGCTCGCCCGCGATGAAGTCGCAGGGCAGCGAATCCAGCACGATGCCGTAGCGGCCGCCCTGCATCCAGCCGGTCTGACCGGTGTGGATCATCTCCGCGGAGGTTCCGGCCGCGCGCAGCGCGGCGACCAGCAGGCGCGAAGTCGTGCGTTTGCCCACCATGCAGTCGGTGCCGAGTACGGCCACGCGGGTGGCGCGCAGTTCGGCCACCTCCCCGCTCCAGTACCGCAGCGGCCGGTCGCTCGGTGGCTTGCGTACGTCGTTCAGCGTTGCGCCGAGTCGTTGGGCCAGCGGGGCGATCACCGGGTCGTTGCAGAGGAAGTCATGCAAGCCGCTGACGATGTCGAAGCCGTGGATGAGTGCCTGCATGAGTTCGGCGTGCAGCTCGGGGGTGAGGCGACCGCCGTGCGGAGCTAGCCCGAGGATGGCGGCCGGCCGTCGCGCCCCGGTCAGTACCCGGGCGCCGGCCAGATCGGGGACGACGCGGATGCCTTTGGGGCGGCCATCGAGCAGCAGGCCGGCGTCGGTACCCGAACAGGTGGAGTCCACGACAGCTCGGATGTCGAAGCGACTGCTTCCGCGAACCAGGCCGTGCGCGACCTTGGCGCGGGGAGTTCGGAAGGCGCCTTCGGCCAGGATGACCGCAGGTTGTGGGGTGGTGGTCGGGGCCGGTTCGTTGCCGGTCGGGAGCTTGCCGAAGGCTTTGGCCAGCGACGGGATCTGTTGGAAAAGCGTGCTCATGTCGGGGATTTCCTTTTCGGGGGGTAGGTCGTAGGCGGTTACGGGAGTCGAGAATTGGCTAGTCGGCCAAGAGCCAGACCATGTCCCGGCTGACCTGCGGGCCGTACTGCTGGTGCTCGGCGATGGTGGCCGGCGTAGTGTGCAGCGCGGTGCTGCCGTTGGTCTCGGTGCGCGCAGCGTTGGCTCCGCCGGCAGTGCAGTCCGTCGTTGACTCGGCCTGGGCGACGGGGATGCCGAAGTAGCTCATTCCGGCGATTGCCGCGGCGACAGCGAATTTGTTCCAGTTGATGCTCATCGTGTCTTCCTGGTGTCGGTGGTCCGCGTCCTTCGCGGTAACACCAGATTCGGGGGCCGAAATGAAGGCCCAAGGAGACGACGATGAGCGGTTTCTCATCTTCGGCCCGCCGGCCGCGGGTTACCCGGAACTGATAGAACCGGCCTGCGCTCGACCACCCGCAGTGGCGTGGCGTCGGGCGTGGGCCACCGCTTCATCGAGTGTGTCGATCAGGTGATTCTCGTGACGCAGGGCATCGAAGACGCCCATGGTTGCCAGCAGGGGCAGGTGCTCGGACTGGACGCCTTTGACGATGACGGTGATCCCGCGTGCTTCGAGTTCCTCGGTGATCTCGGCAAGGGTCCGCGCTCCGGTCGCATCGAGCATGCCCAACTGCGACATCCGGATGATCACCACCGCCACCTCGGAGTGTTCGGTATCGGTGATTGCGTGTGAAATACGTTCCGCCGCAGCGAAAAACATAGCGCCGTCCAAACGCAGGAGGGCTATTCTCTCGTCGCCGGGCTGGCGGGGTCCGGGTAACTCCTCCCGCGCGACACTGCTGCGTCGTGCCAGGTTGCGCAATGCGAAGAAGGCGGCGATGACGATGCCGATCTCGACCGCCTCGAGCAGGTCGAAGCAGACGGTCAC
>CAZRFC010000440.1:0-3531 GCA_964598975.1 uncultured Mycobacterium sp.
ACGCTCTCGACCGCCGCCGTACCGGCCAGGGCGCATCGGCGCACGTGGCCCGCGCCGCGCCGCCGCGGGGTGGATACCATCACGTAGTCCAGCCGGCGGTGGGGATGAATGGCGCGGCGGGGAACCAGCGGGTTGGTCGCCGACCAGGTGTGTCCCGGGTCGGTGTTGCCCGCCGCGGTCCAGGCGTCCACGAGGGTGAAATTCGGTACCGCTCCGGCGGCCAGGCCGGTGGCGCGCCGGTACTCGTCGGACTCCGGCGTGCAGTTGAGGTCTCCGGCCAGGATCGCCGGCAGGGACTCCCGCCGCTGGGATTCATCCCCGAGAGCGTCGGCGAGGTGGTTCACCAAGGCCGACAGCTGGATGTCGCGGCGCGCCGAGTGCTCGAGTCCATGCTCGAGGTGGGTGCCGGCGGCGACGAACGGACCACCCTCCTCGGCGGGCCGGTGCACCCGGGTCACCAACACGTGCCGCCACGTCGACTCGCCGCGCTCGTCGGGCAGCGCACAGAGCCGTTCGATGCTCAGCGGCCACCGGGCCAGCACCGCGTTGACCACCCAGTACGGCGCCTCGGGGTAGCGGTCGAACCCGGCGAGGTCCGCGGCCGTCACCGAGTGCATGCCCAGCTCCTCACCGAGCCGCGCCGCCTGGGTGGCTCCGTCGGGCTCGACCCACGATTCCTGCAGGGTGAGCACATCGGGGGCCGTGCGCTGCATCCACGACCGCAACGCGCCGTGCCGGGCCTCCCAATCACCCACCCGGCCTTGGACGTTCCACGTCATGATCCTCATCGGGGAGTCGCAGGCCCTAAGAGGTGAGCACGACCAGGTATTGCCCGCCGCCGGCTTGGATCCGGGATTCGAGATGCAGGCCGGGAGCGAGCCGACTCAACCGATCCACCAACCACGCGGCGGCCGCCTCCGCGTCGGCCTCGGTCGGGCAACGCCCCATTGCCTCGCTGCCACGCTTGCGAGCCAACCGTTCGACGCTGGTGACGATGGTCGCCGGGTCTGACACGAACAGGTCCTGGGGCCACTCGACGACGGGAGCGACGGCGCCCTTCTTGGTGTTGCATCCCCGGTGCGCGAGCCTCTCGGTACCGAAGATCGATTCGGTTCCCTTGCCTTTGGCTTTGCTCTTCGTGGTCATGCTGTCGATGCTGGGACCGCGGTCGTCGTTGACCGACATCTCAGGGTCCACCGGCTCGTCGCACAGCCAGCACCGCCATCCGTCGGCGTCGCCGACATCGTCAAGCCGAGTCATCGACTCATTGTCATCGGTACCGGCGGACGTTGTTGATCGGGGCGCCACGCAGTGACTCGATGATGACCGGCAAGCCCTCGAACTGGGCGTGGATCATCCTGCCGCCGCCCGCGTAAATGCCCACGTGCGACGCGTCGGGAAACAGGCTGATCACGTCGCCGGGCTGCATCTGGTGCAGCGCCACCGGCTCACCGCCGGCTGCCAGAGCCGAACTGGAGTGCGGCAGCGCCAGTCCCGCCTGTTTGAACGCCCACACCACCAGCCCCGAGCAGTCGAAGGCATCCGGTCCGGCGGCCGCCCACGCGTAGGGCGCGCCGAGTCGGCTCAGCGCGGCGTTCACGACGATCTGTCCGACATCGCGGTGCGGCACGGGCAGGCTGGCCGCGCTCGGGGGAAGGGCGGGGGGAACGGCGGGGGTTAGTGCTGGAGCTGGTGCGGGCTGAAGAGCGGGGGGAGGGCCCGGGAGACGGCCGGTGGGCAGGCTCGGGGCAGCATTCGGGGGACGGTTCGGGGGACGGATCTGAGGCGTGGCGGGCGTCGCAGGCGCCGGCGTCGTCGCCACCACGGGCTGGCTGAGGGCCGCCGCGGGCGGGTCCGACGGTGGGGGCGTGGGCGCCGGGCTGGTGGTGAAAGCCACGGTCGCAGGCAGTGCCACGGCCATCCCGATCCACGCAAACACCGCCATTCCTGCCTCCCGGTTGTTACCCCGCTGCAGGGGATCGTTATGTGACCGTGATGTCGTTTTGGTGGCGGCCGGTGTTACAGATGGTGCTGCTGGTGGACTGCGAACCCACCGCGCCGACCCGACCCCATCGGTATCTTGGGCGGACGCATCCGCAGTTGCTCCACTGCAGCGGGGCTCCCGGATATCGGATAGGAACAACCGAATGGTGAACAAGTCGTCGAAGGTGATCGATCCGGCCCTGCCGGTGCTCGTGACGGGCGCCAGCGGCTACATCGGGAGTTGGATCGTCCGGACTCTGCTCGAAGCGGGCTACACCGTTCGCGGCACGGTGCGCAACCCGCAGAAGGCCAAAGGGCTGGAGCACCTGCACAAGCTGGCGGAGGATCACCCGGGCCGGCTCAGCCTGTTCAAGGCCGATCTGCTCGAGCAGGGCAGTTTCGACGAAGCCATGGACGGATGCGAACTCGTCATCCACTCCGCGTCCCCGTTCCTGCTGACCGGGTTCACCGATGCGGAGGAGGCGTTGGTCCGACCGGCTCTTGAGGGAACCCGCAACGTGCTCGACTCGGTGAACCGGACGAAGTCGGTCAAGCGGGTGGTGCTCACCAGCAGCGTCGTCGCCATCTACGGCGACAACTGCGAATCGCTGGGCGTTCCCGGCGGAGTCTTCACCGATGAACACTGGAACACCACCAGCAGCGTTGACCACCAACCGTATTCGTATTCGAAGACGGTGGCCGAGAAGGAAGCCTGGCGTTACCAGCAGGAGCAGGACCGCTGGGATATGGTCACCATCCACCCCGGCCTCGTCTTCGGGCCGTCGCTGACCAGTGCCAGCGACTCGGCCAGCCTGAGCACCATCATGAAATACGTCGACGGCAAGATGCTGGCGGGCGCTCCCGAGATGAGCGTGGGCGTGGCTGATGTCCGCGACGTCGCAGCGGCGCACATGCTGGCGGGATTCACCCCGGAGGCCCACGGCCGCTACATCGTCAACGCCGATTCGGTGACCTTCCTGGACATCGGCAAGATCCTGCGCCGCAAGTTCGGCCCGCTGTATCCGTTCCCCCGGACGACGGCACCCAAAACGGTCGTCAGGGCCGTCGCACCGCTGATCGGACTGACGCGCGACGTCGTCGACCTGAATGTGGGTTACCCGTTGGCATTCGACAACAGCCGCAGCCGCAAAGAGTTGGGACTGACGTATCGGACCGTCGAGCAGACCTTCACCGAGCAGTTCCAGCAGATGATCGACGACGGCCTGGTCCGGCGGATGCCCGGCGGCCACTGAGCGTTGGGCGTCGGCCGGTGTCGAGCAGCGGGGAGTGCATGACGCAAGCGCCCACCTACGAGCGACAACTTGAGTTCCCGGAGGGGCCAGCCTTGGCCTTGAGGACTTTCGCTGGAACTTGTCGCTCGTAGCCGGGCACAACTGATGGTGGTTTCGCGGCGGGTCGCTTTCCACGCCCAGTCGGCAGTTCGCGAGTATTGATCGCCATGAGCGCCATCGCCGAGTTCGACTACATCATTGTCGGCGCGGGCAGTGCGGGCTGTCTGCTGGCCAATCGGCTCAGCGCGAACCCCGA
>CAZRFC010000441.1:0-3521 GCA_964598975.1 uncultured Mycobacterium sp.
GGCACGGCCTCCGTTCATCCCCTCGGGGGCACGGCCGGGCACACGAAAGGGGATAGACCATGGGGTTCGACATCTTCGGGAACACGGCCCGGCTCGCGTTCAGCGGGACCCGGTACGACGGCATGGAGATCGTCGTGCGGACCGACGTCACGCTCGAGGCGTGGGAGTCGTTCGCGACGGCCGACAAGCTCCGTGACGAATGGGAATGGCTGGCCGCGAACGCGCTGGTCAGTTGGAACCTCGAGCGGAAGGGCGAGCCGCTGCCGCTCGACACGCCGTTCCCACAACTCCCTGTTGGGATGGTGCGGGCGGTTGTTCGCAAGTGGACGCAGCTCGCGCTTGGGATAGACGCCCCTTTAGAGGACGCATCGCCAAATGGCGACTCCTCGGTGGAGCAATCGACGACGACGGGAACGTCGTAGAGATGCCTCGCGAGGCGGCGTTCGCGGTCGAGATCGAGGCGATCTGCCGCCGCTACCACTGCACGCCCGGGCAGGCTCGGAAGGAGCCGCTTTCCACCCGGTGGCACATGCAGATCGTCAACGAATTGGAAGGGCAGGGCTAATCAATGATCGCGAAGGCCCCGAGCACTAATCCCCATGCAACGGTGAACCCGGCTGCGGCTGTGACGGCTACGGGGAGAATCGTGCTGAGCGCTTCGCGCATGACAGTTACCTCCGAGCGGGGAGCATAGCACATGGCGAACGAAGTCCGCGTCCTGATTCGCGCCGATGACAAGGCGACCCCCACCATCAAGGGTGTCGCGGGTGGCATCATCGCGGCCGAAGCTGCCACCAAGGCGCTGAAGATCGGCCTCGATTTCGCCATCGGTTCGGCGGTGAAGTTCGAGCGCGACATGGACCAGGTCGGCGCCGTGCTCGGTGCCACTGAAGCGGACATGAAGAACCTCCGCACCGAGGCACTGAAGATCGGCGCGGACACATCGAAGAGCGCCGGCGAAGCGGCCGCGGCCATGGAGGAGCTGGCTGCCGGCGGGCGTTCGGTCGCGCAGATCATGGGCGGTGAGGCGCGGGCCGCCGTCAACCTGGCCGAAGCGGGCAACTACGGACTGGCGGATTCCGCCCGCACCATCGCCACGGCCATGGATGTCTGGAAAGACACAACCATCGCGACCACCGACGTGGTGAACCGGCTCGCAGGTGCGGCCAATGCCAGCCGGTTCGGCGTTGAGGACATGTCGCAGGCTATCGCTGCCGGTGGTGGTGTCGCGGCATCGGCCGGCGTCGATTTCCAGGAGTTCAGCACGGCCATCGCGGCGACGGCCAGCTCGTTCAACAGCGGTTCGGATGCCGGTACATCGTTCAAAACGTTCATCACCTCGTTGTCCGGCAACTCCGAGAAGGCCAAGGGCGCCATCCGGGACCTCGGACTGAGTTTCTACGATGCCCAGGGGCAGATGCGCCCGATGGCTGACATCGTTCAGGAACTCCACGACAAGATCGGCCCGCTCTCGCAGGAACAGCAGACGCTCGCGCTCAAGACGATTTTCGGCAATGACGCATTCCGAACGGCCGCAGGGCTGATGAAGCTCACGGGAGATGAGTTCGCGGCGATGTCCGCCAAGATGGGCAACACGAACGCGGCCGAGATCGCCAAGCAGCGCATGGGGAACCTGAGCGGGTCCATCGAAGAGCTGAAGGGTTCGCTGGAGACCATCGGGATTGAGCTCGGGACGCAGGCGATCCCCGCACTGACAAACTTCGCTGATGCCGGGGTCAAGGCCGTGAACGCGTTCGGCGGCCTGCCTCCCGCGACGCAAAACCTGCTGATCCTCGGCGCGACGGCCGCAGCCACACTGCCGCTGGTGATCAGTTCGGCGAAAAAGGCCGGCGATGCGGTCAGTGGAATGGCTGCCGCAATGAAGCAAGGCCGACTCAATGCAACAGGGATGGCCGTCGGGGTCACGGCGCTGGCGGTCGGCCTTGATCTCGGACTGCAGGCGCTCACAGGACGCGGGCTGATCGACTCGCTCCGTATCGCGTTCGGGGACCAGTCTCAGCGCGACGCTCGGGTAACAGCTGCCGAAGTGAGGGCCGTCCAGCAGGCGCTCACGGACGCGGGGCCGGAGGCCAACGCGCTTGAGGTAATTATGGGTCGGCTGGCAGTCGCCAACGCGGACTACGCCAAGGCCCAAGAGCCGATCCCCCTGTCCGTCAACCGCGCGTCGTACGAGTTTGCGCAACTCGCGGAGCGCGGCGAGGTAGCGGAACTGCGGCTCCGGGCCCTCGCCCAGACCATGCTCGACAACAACGCTTCGACCGGGCAGCTCGCCCGCGCCTGGCAGCAGCTCTCTCCGGAGATGCGCAAGGTCTTCGAGGAGGCAGTCGGTGTCGACAGCGCTATTCTCTCCGCTTCGGATTCGACGGATGGTTGGATGGGCTCGATCAAGGCGGCGACGCCTTCGCTCACCGACATGGCAACCGAAATGGACGGTGCAGCCAAGAGTGCGGATGACCTGAAAGCAGCAATCGAAAACGTCGCCAAGGCGTTCAGTGAGCTCAACCCGGAGGCCCAGGCGCTTCGCGCCGAACACGCCCTGCTGTCCGAGGAACTGGAGGACATCAAGGACAAGGGTGATGATGCCACCGCCGCCGAGCGCGAGCGCGCACGGGTCATCGAGGAACAGTTGATCCCTGCCCTCGATAAGCAGATTAAGCGGTCTGACGACAACCAGAAGGCCGTCGAGGGCATCACGGAGGCGGTCCAGCGGGCCATCGGCCCCGACGCGCTCCCCAAGTTGAAAGCGGTCATGGACGATGTTGGGCGCTCGCACGAGCAGCAGATCGACGTGATGGGACTGCTGGCACGCGCGTACAACGACGTGCGCACCGGGGACATCCCCGCACTCATGTCCAAGATGGAGGAACTGAAGGCCGTCCTGTCGCCCGAGGAGTGGAAGGCGCTGGCGCTCAACAGCGGGAATGCGCTCGGTCAGGGTTTCCAACAGGGCGTCTACAACCAGATGGAGCCGAGTAAGGAGGCGAGCGAGGCGCTGATTGATGCGGCCATTGCCGCCGCCGAGATGAGCGCGTATCCGGGAGGGAACACGGTTGGTTCCGCGATGGCCGCAGGCGTTGCGGCCGGGATTGCCGCTGCGGAGGCAGTCGGCGCCGTGGCTGGCGCGGCCCGATCACTGATCGACGCGGCCGTGGGCGCCATGCGCGAGCGCGCGGAGATCCAGTCGCCATCGAAGCTGATGAGTGAACAGGTCGGCTTGCCGATGGCGCTGGGCATCGCCGAAGGGATGTACGCCGGCCAAAAGGAAATCAGTGTCGCTGCCGAAGCCGCTGTCGCCACCGCTGCCGCAGCGATGAAGGGTGCATGGGTGAAGGTGGGCGCCGACCTGGGCGGCGCTACTGTGCCTTCATGGGTGATCGCTAACAGCCCGTACCTCCGGGAAAATGCGATGCCAGACGGGATGTGGAACGCCTCGACGCCGGACAAGAGTGGCACCGTCCCCACGGGCGCCTACGGCCAGCCCCTCGCGTGGGACGACGGGA